>CAJQKG010000176.1 GCA_905478845.1 uncultured Luminiphilus sp. | reverse complement strand
AATGGGGCGGATGGTAAGCCCGTTCCCCACTGCGTCACGCATATCAACCAGCAACACGCTGATGCCTTTTGAGGGCCGCGCAGCGTCCTCCCGTTTTTCGGTGCGCACCAACAAGACCATTAGGTCGCTGTGTTCCGCTCGACTGGTCCAGATTTTTTGTCCCGATACCACATAGTGATCGCCCTCTTTGCGCGCAAAAGTACTAATGCGAGTGGTATCGGTACCGCTGGTGGGTTCGGTGACCCCAAAGGCCTGCAACCGCAAATCGCCCTTTGCTATCTGGGGCAAATACAGCTGCTTCTGCTCGAGGCTGCCGTGTTTGAGTATCGTGCCCATGGTGTACATCTGGGCATGACACGCCCCACCGTTACAGCCCGATCGATGGATCTCTTCGAGTACGGCTGCCGCTGCGGTGAGCCCCAGCCCAGAACCACCGTATTCCTCGGGTATCAGTACCGATAAAAAACCACTCTCGGTCAGCGCCGTGACGAATTCGGTGGGGTAGGTCCTGGTGCGGTCCAGCGCTTGCCAATACTCGCCGGGAAAGTTGCCACAGAGGCGACGTACAGCGTCGCGAATCTCGGGATACGATTGATCAGATAATTCAGTGGCCATTATTTCCTACTCGCACTTTTACTTAACCCAAACCAAAAAGAAAACCGCCCGCCCGCACCTGAGGCGATCGCAACGATTTCGCAAGGACCCTTATTCATCTTGGGCCGCCATCCGTTCATCTTCGCTCACTCAAGGCCGCCCTGCCATGCTTTCAATGGGCCATCAGACAGACTCAACCGAACAAAGTGGGCGCCACTTTCGAGTGACCAGTGTAGCGCGCTCGCAGAGAGTGTCGCGCCGCCCAGCTGTTAGTCACCCTAACTCCGTCCACACTAACATCCAGGACAGTTGCTGCACCAAGGCGTCTCAATCCCCCCGGCCCAACTTTGCGCTATCGAAAACAGCCCCATCAAACCGGCCAACTGATGCCGCTGCATCACCAGCAACCGCCGATGCCCCATCCGACAGACTCATGCCAATCATCGTTCGGATCAACACCGTTGTGGCTTTGCGGTCCGTGAGAACCACTGCATCAAACGACCGGGTTAGCGCGAATCTGTTTGCGCGAGTCCACCCAACGCGACCATCGCCCGCGCGGCATCCACCATCGGCACAAAGATATGGTCATGGTAATAGCCCGCTATGACGTTCGCGCTGATACCTTGCTGAGTTAAGGCGGCGGAAAAGGCGGCGGTCAGGCCGACTGCACTGAGGCTCGAGTGAACCCTCAACGTAATGCGCTGAAGAATATCGTCATAGGCGATATGATTTTCATCGGCGATTGATCGACGGATGACCAGTGTTAGCCCCTCCGTTTCAGCAACGCTAGCAACAGGATGCCAGTCGGTATAATCACCGTAGTCCGCCGAGAGGGAGACGAACACGTAGTGCTCCTCGTCGAGCACGGGATCAGCGGCGCGCAGCAGATAGTCAAGGTCCGTGTGGCCGCTCATCCGCTCAATGATCGCGTCGCATCAGGCTGCGTCTTGGCCCGCCGGGCACCGGCACGGCTAGATCACACCACACCCTGTCCTTCAACGCGTCGCTTCCACCACGTAAGTTGCCAATGCGTCGATCTCATTAGCACTGAGCTGCGCACCATAGGCCGGCATTGCCCCCACACCCTGCGTAATGGCACCGCGGACTTGATCGAGATTCGGCGCCAGCGTATTCAGATTCGGACCCACCACACCCCGAGTGTTGGCATCGGCCAAACTGTGGCAGATGCCACACCCAGGCTGCGCTTGTTGCACAAAGAGCTGCTTACCGGCGAGCGCCTTATCGGAAAGAGTAAGACTGGGAGCCACCTCTTGGGTTGCAGCTGTGGCTACCGAAGCAGTCACCACGCGCGCCTCGTGCGGCTGCTCTGGTAGCGCTGCCATGGCGGTAACACTCAGCGCGTGATCCCTCCAGCCGTTGTGCCCATAACCTCGATGATTGGGCTCAGCCGCCTGCGGCTGCCGGTCACCCAGCGCATCGGTCGCACGGCTAACAAACTGATGCTCACCCACAGGAATAGTGGTATTGAGCTGGAACGTGCGCCAGGCATTAGGGCCCAGATCGGGTCCCACTAACTCGGCGGGCTGCCATGTCTGCCCGTTGTCTGCCGAAAGTTCGACAGCGCTGATGCCGCGCTCGCCCGCAAAGGCGACGCCGTAAAGCGTATTGGGTCCTGCCAATACCGGTGTATTGTCTGCCCCCGGACCGTTCAGCCAGGACTTAACGGGCATACGCCACATAGAAGGATGTTGAGGCCCGCCCGACTCCCCCTCTGGCCGAAAGCGATAACCCGACTGCTGGATCTTGGCTGTCGACTCGGTCTGTGTCGCCGCCAGCTGGCGCACCCATTTGACATTGTTGACGCCGAAATAACCGGGGACCACCAACCGAATGGGACCGCCATGAACCGCTGATAACGGCGCGCCATTCATTTCCCAGACCAACAAACAATCCTTCAGGCCCTTCTCTAACGGCACCGAGCGTTCGACCACCACCGTCTCTTTATCGATCCCCTCTGGCAAGGTCTCACCGCCGGTCGCAGTGAGATACGACAATCCGGCTTTCACACCCCCAAAGCGCTCAAAAACATCGGCCACCGACACACCGGTCCACAGTGCACAGCCAGCGGCACCCACTGACCACTGAGAACCCGAAGGGTTATGGGGAAAAAAGTCCCTGCCATTGCCTGAGCATTGAAGCACCGTGGCGACAACGTGTGTCTTCATCCTTTTAAGATCTGCCAGAGTCAACTGCCCTTCGCGCTCACATCCGGACACCTCAAAGACCCAATCGTCTCCCGCACTCGTCTCAGACTCCGAGGGCATGGGCAAGTTATTGCGCACAAAAAAGTGAGATGCCGGTGTAATGGGACTGAAACCAAACTGACTGCGTCGCGTCTCCAATGCCCACGGCAAGTCATTGTGCAGCACAAAGGTGTCGATGGTTTTGTGCGCAGGCATGCTGCGTGCGGCACTGCCAAAGACCAAGTGATTACTCGCTAAGGCAACACCAGTGGCCAGCGCTTTGAGTAAAAATCGACGCGATTCAGAGTGCATAAACTATTCCCTACCCATTGTCTCGGTCATCGTAGCGACTGCAATGGCATTTTGGGAGCGAAAGATCGTGCAAAAAACGACAGGTGCGTTACCCGAAACACTGCACCTCAGATAAGCCTTAGGTTGAGAACGAAACGTTGCGCTCGCTTTTTCAGTGCCTCTATTTTGTTGCCGTCGCCATCGACATAACGATCAGCCTCATAGCGTGCACTATATTGCGCGTAGAAAAAACCGGGCGAAGGGGGGACCACAAGGTCCCGAACACCCACCACACCCGGCGCATAATGACCCATGGTCCGAGAGTGAGACAATTCGCTGGTTACCAACGTTGTGACGGCCAATGCGGTCGCGATTGTCATCAATCTAGTCATTGGGGTGTCCCTAGCATGATGAGTGGTACGGCTCACGACCTCAGTATTACTTTGGAAAGACAAAAATAATGTTAAGCCGAACGCCCCAGCCCTCAGGTCCAAACTCACTCGACTCAGCCCAGTAGCGTAGACCACCACCCACCTGCATGATCTGATTGCCCACCTTCATCAACTGATTAGCGCCGAAGTTGATGGGCACAGACCAGTCTTTCGTCTCCCAGTTGTAGGTCGATTCGGTATTGAGGTAGTAGGTCAGCTTTTTAGGCGTGATGTAAGACACGAAGGGCTGCACAAAAGACGCGTTAATCTCTGTTTTGTCCTCTTTCGCAAAAGACCAAATATGATTTGCGAGCGCGCCATAAGTCCAGGGCCCACTCTGCTTCAGCACTAGCCCTGTCGGACCGGCGGCCCACGCGTCAGGCCCGAGCGACTCTTTGGTGGACGTTGGCAGGTTCAGCACAGGACCCACGCCCCAGATTAATCCCCCTGCGGTTGGCTTCTTCGGGGAGAAGAAAAGGCTCTGGACAATATCTCCCATACCGCTCTCACTGATACCCGGTAACGGCACATCAGACTGTTTAACGACCGGTATGATCGTCCGGGAAATCATATTCCAGTCATCGTTAAGAGAGATCGGAATAACGGGCTGGATATTGGTCCGCCAAACGGAACCTTTGTCGGTAGGGCCGTAGTTGTCGTCATAATTAATTTGTATGGGCACGCTGATCAGAGCGGCGACAGGATTGGACAGCTTCTGCGCGATCGCATCAGCAGCTGCCGCCTGCGCCGCAGCATCGGAACCCGGTGCGCCCTCTGTAGCGCCCTCATCACTACCCGCGGCGGCGATCGTTTGCGAACTCTGCCCGTCCTGCTGTTGTGCGGTCGAAGCCGAAACTAACCCGGCGAAAAGTAGCGCGCAGAGGGCACCATTTGTCACTACCGCCATGAAAGTGCGATCTATTCGTTGCATTGCTGTGTCTCCAAGACTTGGCATCCGGCGGTTGCGGCAAACAGAGCCGAAACACTGACCAGTTTGCGTAGCTTTATAAACTAGCGAGTGCTGTTAGCCAACATTTGTGGGTAATGTTGCCGCTTTTTGCACAAAAAAGAACGTAGGCTACTCGCAGGGCAGGAACGGGACCGATCAATCCGGTCTTCAGTCGCCGTTGCACCTTCTGCGGGTTAACGCGACCCCTGGGCATACTATTCTGGGTTACTCTCACCCCAATGCCCTCAAGGCCCGAGCGACTCTCCCTCATCATGCCCTGGATTAACGAACATTGGCTCGCCGTTGTCTTACTCACGGGCTACACCGCGGTCCTCTTCTATAACGCTTATTTAGGCAGTAAAGCCAGCCAAGGCATGTCGGGGTATTACGTCGGCAATCGGGAGATGAGCGGTGTGGTGGTAGGCATTTCTTTTTTCGCGACTTTTGCCTCAACCAATACTTATATAGGCCATGCAGGAAAAGGCTACGAATACGGTATCGCCTGGTTCAGTATGGCGATTCTGTTGGTGCTGTTCAGCTGGGCGTCTTGGCGCTGGATCGGGCCACCCCTGCGACGGTTTGCCGCCGAGTGGGACGCCCTGACCATTCCCGATTTTTTAGGGAGTCGCTACTTAGGCTCGGAGCGCCCCACTTCAAGGCATCCCTTGCTGCAGGGCTCGGCGGTGATTATCGTCTTTGCCAGCCTGCTCTACCTACTGGCTATTTTCAAAGGCGCCGGGCATCTGTTTCAAATGTTCCTTAATGTTCCCTACGAAACGGGTGTGGGTATCACGCTGGTGATTGTCGTGATGTATACCTCTATCGGAGGCTTTGTGTCAGTCGTCAGAACCGATGTGCTTCAAGGCATCCTCATGCTGCTGGGCAGCATGGTGATCTTTTACTTTGTCACCCGCGCCGCTGGGGGCGTTGGGGTGATTACTGAACTTCGATCACTCCCAGACAAGGCGTTTCTGTTTGAACTCAATGGCGGTATCCCGTTCGCCGTGCTACTGGGCGTGTCACTCTCGGGCGCCCTGAAACTCTTGGCAGATCCGCGGCAGCTCTCGCGGTTTTATGCCTTGAAAGACGACGATGCGGTGCGTCGCGGCAAGTGGGTCGCAACCGGTGGCCTGACCATCGTGCTGGTTTGTCTGTTCCCCGTGGGAATCTACGCTCACGCCATACTGACCGATGTCACTGATACCGATTTAATCGTCCCCTTACTGGTGAATGATCCGGCTGTCTTCCCGATATGGGCCACCGATTTTCTCATCGTGTCGATTCTTGCGGCTGCGATGTCGTCCATGGACAGCGTGTTGCTGGTGGCCGCCTCTACCCTGTATAAGAACCTCGTCGCGCCCTTTAGACAGCGCTCACGAGAACTGCGCTGGACACGCGCAGCGGTTGTCGGCTTTTCTCTTGTCGCCGCGCTGTTAGCGCTTAATCCACCGGGCGATATTGTGGAGATCACTATCTTTTCGGGCAGCCTTTACGCGGTCTGCTTTTTTCCTGCAGTGGTGTTCGGTCTGTATTGGCACAAAGGAACCCCCGCCGCAGTGCTGTGGTCGATGATCATCGGGGTCGGCACTTTGCTGGCTTGGATCGCCGCCGACCTGCGTCATACCCTACACGAGGTCTTTCCCGCCCTGCTGTTGTCTGGCATGACTTACTGGGTACTCTCCAGCAGGGCATCCGCGCTCTCACCACCCGATCGTGAAACGCCTCAATCAGACGCGCGCAACCTGTAAGGGCGCTCACCCTGACACAGGCTTTCAGCCAGACAAAACACAGTATCGGTCGCTCACACGAATTTAGGGCAGGGAAAAATGCGTTTAAAAAAGTGTTTTGAGCGCGGGTTTTGTCACTTTACCCATGGCATTGCGTGGCAGCGAATCCTGTAGCAGCAGTTTTTTGGGGATTTTATACGCGGAGAGTTTGCCGTCGCACCAGTCTTTCAGCGCAGCCAGCGTCAACTCGCCGCCCCTCTTCAGCACCACGACTGCCGCGACCGCCTCCCCCCAAGTACGATCCTCAATACCCAGCACCGCTACCTCAGCGATGGCCGGATGATCTAGTAATTTGTTCTCGATCTCTAAGGCCGAGAGTTTATAGCCGCCGGACTTAATAATATCGATCGAGGAGCGCCCCATGATGCGATAGTAACCTGCCTCCAGCACACCGATATCGCCGGTGCAAAACCAACCCTCGACAAAGCTCTTGGCAGTGGCCTCGGGGTTATCCCAGTACTCGAGGAACACCGTCTGACCCCTAATACGGATTTCGCCCGACACGCCTTCTTCTTGTACGACATTGCCCGCCTCGTCAATTAAGCACACGTCGACACCGGGTAACGGTTGACCCACGTAACCCGCACGCCGATCACCCTCGTAAGGATTAGACAAGGCCATGCCGATTTCGGTCATACCGTAGCGCTCCAGTAGCGCTTGCCCGGTCAGCTGCTGCCACGTGTCAAACACGACGACCGGGCAAGCGGCAGAGCCCGATACATTGAGGCGCATGTTGGCAAACCCCTCAAAGACCGCCTCTGATTCGCTGGCCTCCATGGCTTCTAGGTGGTCAATGAGCTTGACGTAAATAGTGGGGACTGCCATGAAGAGCGAATAGGTATCGTTTGCCACCTGCAGGCATAGCTCATCCAGCGCCAACGTCGGCATCACATGGACTGTTGCGCCAGCCCATAGCGCACAACTCAGTACAGCGATGATGCCGTGCACATGGTGCAGCGGCAAAAAGAGGGGAATCACGTCGGTTGCCTGCCATTCCCAGGCGTCAACCAACGCGGTGATCTGAGCGGCAATATTGCCATGCGTCGTCACCACACCCTTAGGCTTACTGGTGGTGCCGCTGGTGAAAATAATCATGGCTTTTCGTTCGGGGGTCAGCTCTGGCAGCGCGCTTATCGTTCCCATGAGGTAATCACTCACCCCTAACACTTCAATCGATAGGCTGTCACACAGTGGCTGAATTTGAGTGCGATAGGGCTCGATCGAGACCACGCGGGTGACGCCCGTACTGCTGAGACAATGCGCCCACTCAGACTCTGTTGCCGCCACATTGAGCGGAATCGCAACGCCGCCGGCACGCCAAATGCCGTGTAGCACCGTCACATAGTCAAGACCGGCAGGGACGAGAAAGGCGATGCGTGCTTCCGCAAGATCAACCGACTGCTCGAGCAACCCGCTCGCAAATTCGGCCGTGCGCTGCTCAACCTCAGCATAAGTGAAAGACGCCTCGGCCTCGACTAGAGCAATATTATTAGGAAATTCAGTGTTAAGCGGCGACTGCATCAGGGTCACCCCCTCGGACAAGAACGCTCAGTTTAAAGCAAGCACTGTGGAGATTCTCTAACGATCTCATCAACCCAGAAACGCTAACAGCTCGGTACTTTCTCAGGCCCAATCGGTGTGTCAGCGTCGTCAAATACTCAAATCATCGAGATTGTAATCTTTGAGCGCTGCCCGCGCCGCGTCATTCCAACGATAGGTCTCACTCGACTCGGCAAAGGGCTGGTAACGGTAAGCTGTCTCGTTGGGGAATCGTTGCTGCCGCGCATCGATGCCATAGCCAAT
>CAJQKG010000175.1 GCA_905478845.1 uncultured Luminiphilus sp. | reverse complement strand
CCCTTTGCTTGGGGATCATTGCGTAAACTGGCGACACCGCCGCCGCCCAAAGCATGGTGCAGTAAGAAGTTCAGCGCCGGCAATCCCGGCAAGAAAAATCGATCAATCTCAGGGCTTGCCATAAAGTGCGCAAAACGCGATGCCACGTACTCCTCGGTCAGCACCGCGGCAATCCAAGGGAGAAAATCGGGGTGACGTGCCATCACGCCAATGTTCGCCTTATCACCCTTGTCCCCCGATCGCGCCCAAGCCAGACGCTCCAAAGGCACCTCAATCACTGTTGTATCACCCGCCGCCTGGGTGGCGATCGATGGCACGGCGATCTGCTCGACTTGCCGCAGTGCAGCAGAAGTCGATGATGACATCGTACTCTGCAGCACTTGGTCTGCCGTGTGAATCTTGATGTCAGCCAAGCTGCGGTCGACCAAGGCAGAGAATAATCGAATGACCGGCGAGGACTTGGGACGGGTACCCGCGAAGGCACAAAATCCAGGGGGCGCGCCGAGTCCAACTCCGGAAAGCTCTCGCATTAAAAGATCAGCCGCGCGGCGATCACTGTGGCGACATCCCACCTTGACTGCTACCTCGCGACTTCTCACATAGCGCGCTGAATCACCCCAATGGCTCTCGTCTCCCACGACTTCGACAGCCACGTCAACATAGTCAGGCGCACCCAACGCAGACAGCTTTCGTCGCGCTCGCTTAATCGCTTCGTCGGCAAAAATGCGGGCTTTTTCTGCTGCTCGAGCGCCGACATAAAAACCAATCATGCCCACCCGCCAACCGTCGGCCCAAGTAATCGAGGCTTTGTAACACTCAGGTACGCCGAGACCTCGGGCGCCGGAAACGGCGACACGATCGCTTTCGATTTGCTGCACTTGCACTGCCGTAAAATCGCAGATGACATCGGGTAACTCATAGTGGGTCGGGTCGCCAATCTCGTAAAGCAACTGTTCTCCTACCGTTCCCCTCGTGACACACCCACCGGTTCCCCCGGGCTTTGTGATAACCATCGACCCATCTGCCGCTATCTCGGCAATGGGATAACCGACCTCATGTAGCGTCTCATGCACCTCGTGCCAGTCAGTGTAATTGCCGCCGGTCACTTGAGGACCGCATTCAATGAGATGTCCCGCTAGCGAGCCGGTGGCTAATAAATCCAGATCTTCTCGCTGCCAGCCGAATTGGTGAATGCAAGCCCCCAGCGTGACAGCACTATCGACGCACCGGCCTGTGACGACAATATCAGCACCTAGATTGAGGGCTTCCGCGATCGGAAAAGCACCTAAGTAGGCATTCGCACTCGCAATCGATTCGCGAGGTGGCGGTGTTTCACCACTGAACATCTCACTGAGATCCGAGTCGAGGAGCTTGTCGAGTTGCGGCATCAGATCATCGCCCGTCACGACCGCAACTGTCAGAGATAATCCTGCGGCGTCTATCAGTTGGCGAATCGCCGCTCCACAGGCCTCAGGGTTGACGCCGCCGGCATTACTGATCAATTTGACACCCCTCTGAGCGATCGCCGGTAAATGTGGCGCCACTACGCCCGTCACAAAGTCAGTGGCATAGCCTTTTTCAGGATCACCAGCCTTCGCGCGCGCCAATATCGACATCGTTATTTCAGCAAGGTAGTCGAACACAATAAAGTCGAGGTCGCCCTCTGCCATAAACTGCGGCAGCGCCATATCGGCTTCCCCCCAGTACCCTGTGGCGCCACCAATGCGAATCATTCAGTCAGCCTCCCGCTGCCACCATTACGTCTTCACCGGATTCAAAGGTTTCCAAGTGATTGCAATTCATTTAAAATGAGTCAGACTCATTATACGAGCGATTGACCTTGCCAGCAAGCGGACCCGAAGCACCGAATACGTCAAGACAGCGCCTCGAGGCGAGAGAATCAACCATTCTCGATGCCGCTGAACAGGTTTTTACGCGCGCTGGATTTGACGGGGCGAAAGTGGCCACTATCGCTCAGACAGCCGCGGTCGCAGAGGGGACTGTCTACCTCTATTATCGTAATAAGCAGGATTTACTCGCCGGCGTCGTTGGCCGCTTTTGGGCACGTCTAACGTTGGGGGCGGAGGCAGCCATCACCTCAGAGGCCAGCGCCGTGACGCAACTAGAACAGTTGGGGCGCTACCACCTCAACTCAATACTGCAACAATTTGAGGTGGTTTCGCTGACCTACCGGGCCAGGCCTCAGCAGGAGCAGGATCTCGATCAGGTACGTGAGTACGTCCGAGTGTTTGATCGCATCATGCAGCGCGGCGTGGACCGGGGTGAACTCCCCAAGGACACGCCTATTGGTCAGTTGCGCGACGTTTTCTTTGGCACACTGGAATTTTCAGCGCGCACGCTGAAGTTAAGAGAACGTTCCTACGACCACTCCGTCGTGACGAATCTATTGTCGATTATGGTGGGCTCAACTGACGGCGCCGCAGGCAAACTCAAAGACAAAGAGCCCCGCAATCAGGATCTGATGAATACACTTAAATCGATTCAGAAACAGCTGAAAACGCTTGGCGACTAGAGTGAGTGCTGATTCATAGGCTGGAGTCGGTGCCGGCCAAACGTGGCAAAGGAGTGAACCGAATCGCCAATACTGAAGTTCGCTCACCCGCTGAACGGCACGTCGCGATGTCCTGGGCGCAACGCCTAAAGCGGGTTTTCAATATTGACATAGAGGCCT
>CAJQKG010000174.1 GCA_905478845.1 uncultured Luminiphilus sp. | reverse complement strand
GGCGAAACGCTGCTGGTCGGTGATCTCACCCCTAACGACGGCCAAGGCTGTCCCGTTGTGGCACTCGGCGGCGCCGATAACGTCACACCTGACGCAGATGCCTTCGCGCAAGTCGTTGCCGACCCGAACTGCTTCAGCTTCCAAGAAACCATTCCAGGCGGCTTCACCCCACGATTCGGCGGTGATGTAACTGACATGTCTTTCTTGCTGGGTTTACGCGGAGAAATCAACGATAACTTGCGTTGGGACATTAGTGCTTACCGCGGTGAAAACGAAGCAGATTTCTTCATCAACAATACGTTGAATGCGAGCTTAGGCCCCGATTCACCCCGCGACTTTGATCCGGGCTTGTACAAGCAGACCGATACCAACTTCAACGCCGACCTGAGCTGGACTGTGTCAGACGCGCTGAACATTGGCTTTGGTGGTGAATTCCGAAACGAAGAGTTTGAAATTGGCGCTGGTCAGGAAGAGTCTTATACCGCCGGTATTTTGGCGGATCAGGGCTTCAGCACGTCTTCTAACGGATTCCCCGGATTCCCAGCAGCGACGTCTGGTACGTTCGAGCGTGAAAACTATGCATTCTATGTCGATGCCGAGTGGACACCAACGGACAACTTGGTAACCCAAGCGGCCATTCGCTACGAAGACTTCGACGGCTTTGGCGACACCACTAACTACAAAATTGGTGCGAATTGGGCGATTACGGATAACTTCGGTGTCCGCTCAACCTACAGCACTGGCTTCAAGGCTCCGACCCCCGGTCAGGCCAACGCTTCTAACACCTCAACTGAGCTGACCAACGTGAACGGCGTACCCACGCTCATTAACAATGGCACCATCCCAGCGACTAACCCGATTGCACTGCAATTTGGCGGAAAGGAGCTGGATCCAGAAGAGTCCACCAACTTTACGGCGGGTCTATACGCAACGCTGGGTAACTTCGAGATCACCGTCGACTACTACGACATCGATCTGGAAGATCGCATCAACCTGTCGTCAGAAGTGGTACTGACCCAAGACCAGATTGACCAGCTCGTTGCTGACAATGTGCCTGGAGCAGGCGATTTAACCCAGTTCCGATTCTTCACCAACGACTTCGACACCAATACTCATGGTGTTGATGTGGTCGTTTCAACCTACACCGAATGGTTAGGCGGTACGACCGATTGGAACCTGGCTTACAACAACAACAAGACCGAAGTTGAAGGCTTTAATCCTGAGACAGTCGGTGCTGGTCGTATTCGACAGATTGAGCAGACTACTCCTGAGACGCGTTGGAATCTCTCGGCTAACCACTCGGTGGGTAACTTCCGAGTCCTCGCGCGTTTAAGCTTCTATGACGAGTGGTATGACAGCTTCGAAAATGACGTCTTCGGTACCGACGCTGTTTTTGATAGCGAGTACTTGCTCGACCTCGAAGTCGAGTACATGATCGGTGATCACTCCAGCATCCTGATCGGCGGCAACAATGTGTTGGATAACAATGGCCAGAAAGCAACCGACGTGAACAATCTCGGTTTCAATAGCGCAACCATCTTAGGTAATACTTACAGCCAGTATTCACCTTTCGGGATCAGTGGCGCGTTCTGGTACGCACGTTATCGCTATAATTTCTAAGCGAGACCGCTAGCAAGTACGATACGGGGGGCTTCGGCCCCCCTTTTTATTGCCGAGAATACGCTTTACGCTCGAGACCACCACGGGAGCGGTGTCATATGCGGTTTACTTTATTGCGATCATTCACTTTTTTGCTGATGCTGCTGGTTACGGCCCTCGGCACCGGCTGCCAACCGTCTTCCCCGCCGCCCGATACCATTGTTATCGGCAAGCTCTATACCTTGAATCCACTGCAGCCCGAAGCACAAGCCGTCGCCATTCAGGGCGGCCGTTTTCGCTTTGTCGGGAGCCAAGAGGAAGCGCTGAAACTGGCAGACGCTAACACCACCGTCATCAACCTGGATAACGCGGTGGGATATCCAGGGTTGATTGATGCCCATGTTCATATCGCCGGTATTGGCTCAGCCCTTCGCTCGGTTGATCTGAGGAGTGCAGAGCGCTTCAGCGACATCATCGAACGCGTGAGCACGCGCGCCAAGGCTCTGCGGCCTGGCACCATTATCTTGGGCACCGGTTGGCATCAAAGTAAGTGGAGTCGGCCACCAGAGGGGCATTTAGAGGGGTTTCCAACTCATCACGCCCTCTCACTAGCAGTACCGAACCATCCGGTGCTACTCGAGCATGCCAATGGACACTCCGTGCTCTTAAACCAAGCCGCCATGGACTCGCTGGGTATCACAGGTGACTCTATAGCGCCCGAGGGTGGTGTCATTGTGCGTCTTAACGGAGAACCAACAGGCCTACTCCACGAGACCGCTATCGCGCTCACTGCCCCGCTGCAACAGTACGACTTAACGACGGCCACCTCATTAGTGGATGCCGCGCAATGGCATCTGCTGCGCCAGGGAATCACCACCGCACACGATGCCGGCGCGTCACAGGTAGACCTCGCCGCACAAACCCGCATGGCGCAGGAGGGCAGCCTCATCGTCAGGCTCTACTCCATGGTCTATGCCAGCGATGAAAGGGCGCTGGAGGAGTGGTTAGCTCGCGGCCCACTCCTCAATGACGGCGATCATCGGCTCACTGTTCGCTCGATTAAGGTACAGGCAGATGGCGCACTGGGCTCTCGAACCGCTTGGTTGCACGCCCCCTATTCGGATGCACCGGATACCCGAGGCGTGCTCACCTTTAGCCTCGAGGCGCTCAGTGACCTCATTGCCAAAACGCGCGAGGATCATTGGCAGATCAATGTGCATGCCATCGGTGATCGCGCCAATTCTGAGGTGCTATCGGTTTTTGCGCCCTTCACCAAAGCGGCCGTAGACCACCGTTTTCGAATCGAGCACGCCCAGCATCTCCGCTTAGGGGATGCGGCGTTGTTCGCGGAACAACAGGTGATCGCCTCGATGCAGCCCATTCATCTCAGCTCTGACCGCCCATGGGCTATCAATCGGCTAGGCCGACAGCGTATTGAGGACGGCGCCTATATATGGCGAGATCTGCTCCGGGAAGGGGTACTCATCGTGACTGGAACCGATGCACCAGTAGAACCCGTTAACCCCATTGCTAATTTTTACGCCGCGGTGACCCGCCGTTCCCTCGATGGCACCCCCGCAACGGGCTTCGAGCCCGCGCAAAAACTCACGCGTCAAGAGGCACTTTATACGATGACCCTAGCAGGGGCTTACGCCGCGTTTGAAGAAAATGAGAAAGGCTCTATCGAAGTCGGCAAGCTAGCTGACCTCACGGTGCTGTCGCAAGACCTGATAACGGTCGAGGCAGACCGGATACTCGACACCGTAGTATCTTGGACCATGGTTAATGGCGAGGTGGTCTACTCCAGTAGTGCGGCAGAGGCGCCTTAAGCGGACCATAATCGGATAGCAATGACAGGTAGTAATAACAGGCAATAAAAAAAGCCCGCGAACTGACGTTAGCGGGCTTTCCAAGCGGCGCGCGTGCGCCGCTCAACGTGATTTACTCTTCTGTCAGAGACTCTTCCTCTGGCGCATCGGCGCTGTCGCTCGCTTCAGCGGAGCCAGACTCGTCGGCAACCTCACGCATCGACAACTTGATGCGTCCTCGCTGATCGACATCCAACACCTTTACTTGAACGTCCTGGCCTTCTGACAAGTAGTCAGACACATTCTCGACCCGCTCGTCTGCGATTTGAGAGATGTGCACCAGCCCGTCTTTGCCCGGTAAAATCGTCACAAAGGCACCAAAGTCGACAATCCTTGCCACTTTACCCGTGTAAATGGCACCGATCTCTGCTTCCGCAGTAATCGACATAATGATTTCAACCGCCGCATCACGTGCCGCCGCATTCTGGCCAAACACTTTAACGGTACCGTCGTCATCAATATCCACGGTAGCACCCGAGTCTTCAGTGATCTGACGAATCGTCGCGCCTCCTTTACCGATAATGTCACGAATCTTGTCTTGATCGACCTTTAAGGTCGCCATGCTCGGTGCGTTATCTGAGGTAATTTCGCGTGGCGCATCCAGCACCGTATTCATTTGTCCGAGGATATGCAGTCGTGCTTCTAGCGCCTGCTCGAGCGCACGCTCCATGATTTCCTCGTTAATACCCTCGATCTTGATATCCATTTGCAGCGCGGTGATGCCCTTGGCAGTGCCAGCCACTTTAAAGTCCATATCACCAAGGTGGTCCTCGTCACCGAGAATATCGGTCAATACGGCGAACTGATTGCCATCCTTGACCAACCCCATCGCAATACCGGCAACCGGCGCCGATAACGGCACGCCAGCGGCCATCATTGACAGAGATCCGACACAGACCGACGCCATAGAACTCGAACCATTTGATTCAGTGATCTCCGAAACCACGCGAATGGTGTAAGGAAATTCATCAGCACTCGGTAACACTGCCGCTAGGCCGCGGCGCGCCAATCGACCGTGACCAATTTCTCGGCGGCTGGTAAAACCAATTCGTCCCGCCTCACCCACTGAGTAGGGCGGGAAGTTGTAGTGCAGCATGAACGGGTCACGACGCTCACCTTCCAAGGCATCAATGATTTGAGCATCGCGGGTAGAACCCAGCGTGACAGCGCCAATCGCCTGTGTCTCGCCGCGAGTGAACAGTGCCGAACCATGCGCTTTAGCGAGCACATCGACTTCGCAGGCGATCGCTCTCACGGTTCGGTTATCACGGCCGTCGATGCGTGGCTCACCGGCCAAGATGCGGCTTCGCACGATGCGCTTTTCAAGACTCTTGAACACATCTTTCACGTCGTCTGCAGACGGACCGCCCTCTGTTGCCAGCTCGGCCAGCACCTGATCTCGTGCCTGAGACACCTGTTCGTAGCGAGCGGTTTTCTCAGT
>CAJQKG010000173.1 GCA_905478845.1 uncultured Luminiphilus sp. | reverse complement strand
AGCATCCGTGACAGTCATGCGAATGACACCTTGTATCAGGGGATTGATTTCAGTGATCGATTGCGAATCAATATCCGTTAACGTGATACTGATATTGGCGCCTTGGGGCGCTTCAACCGGCGGTGGTTCCGGTGGCGGGACGAAACCGCTGCCCGCCTTGCTTGCGCTGTCACTGCCGCCACCGCCACCACCGCATGCGGTGATGATGACCAATCCGAGGAGGGTAAAGATGAGAGGGGTTGTGCGCTTGATCCATTGCTTGATCATCGTCGTTCTCCGAAATCCATTTCATCGACTGAAGCTCAATAACCGCTTCAACGCCTCATGATCCTTCATAAGCCGCCATAGTGATGAACGTTATCATGACTGGGAAATAATGCCTATGGATTAGTGCCGAGTGCAGGGAGGCAAATGTCCTAGGGCGCATGTTCACGGTCAGCCGACGCTGTTATTCTTCCGCTATGCAGCCAATAGAAACGCCCTCACTACCTGATCTGGCGATTAGTGTGGTCCTATTTCACAGCCCGCTGGAGCAATTTCGGGAATTGCTAGACTCCTTAATCGCTGCCGCTGTGCGCGCTAATTTGGCGCAGCTTGCCTTAGTCTGTGTTGATAATAGCCAAGACCAACACTATGCGATGCGGTGTCAGGCGTTGTGTGACTCATACGAGGGCGGCATCCTGCAGATCACCATAGTGACGTCGGAGCAAAATAAGGGCTATGGCAGCGGGCATAATACGGCACTGCGTGCCGTACAAAGTCGTTTTCATCTCTTGTTGAATCCCGACGTGCAACTGGATCTCGAGGCGTTGCGCATTGCGATTGAAACGCTGAGCACGCGGTCGGATATTGCCCTATTGGCGCCAATTGGTCTGAATGCTGAGAGGCGCAACGAATATCTCGCAAAAGATTACCCTTCCGTGTGGGTACTCGGTGTGCGTGCCTTTGCGCCTGAGTGGGTAAAGCGTTTGAGCGCCAAGAGCATGGTGCGTTACGAGCTCCGTAGCGTACCAGCGGCGACTCGTCTTCGCTCAGTCCCCTTAGCATCGGGATGCTGCCTGTGGGTCAACCGCGCACACCTCGATACCGTGAAGGGGTTTGATGAGTCTTACTTTTTGTATTTTGAAGACTACGATTTATCACTGAGGTTAGCGGCACACGGCGCTGTGATGGAGCACAGGGACATTCATGTCATCCACCATGGAGGAGACGCCTATCGTAAGGGGTGGTCGCATATCTATTGGTTCATTGCGAGCGCTGCCCGGTTTTTTAACCGCTGGGGCTGGCGCTGGTTCGGTTAAGCACAAGACCATGCGATACTCCCGCGATGACTGATGCTCCAAATAATAAAAGCATGGCCAGCCACGAGATCTGGCAACGGGAGTGCGCGCGACGCGTTCTGCTGGAGCGTCTTGGCGTTATGCCCCTGGTGAGTCGGTTTGATGCGATCGGCGCCAAAACAGCCACCAGACAGCTCGCACCGGCAGCCCCCCTTGAGGCCTCTGCCGGTGTCGGGAAACCATCAATGACCGCAGAGCTTCAGGGTGACGACCTCCGTCAGTTATTAAGAAATGATTACGCTATGCCTGTTCAAGAGGCGCTGACGGATCGTGACGCCGATCAGCTTAATGCCGCTCCGCTATCGCGACAGGGCACCGAGACTCAGGCTAGCCCAGAAAACCAGAGTAGTGCGGGTGAGGCACCGTTGTCTTTGCTGATGGCGATAACGGGTGACGTGCTATGGATCGAAACACTGGAAGATCAATTGTTAAGGCGAGAACAACTGCAGCTAATCGGTGCGATGGCGCGTGCGATCAGAGGACCCGACGTGCGGACAGTGCACCAACAATTTGACTGGCCGCCGAGGTCTGGGCCCGCGTTATCCGCTCGCTCGGGGGGATTGACCGAGATGCTTACTGGCTTCTTGCAGCGTCTGATAACGGATCATGATGCCCAAATCATCATTCAGCTGGGGCAGGTTGCCTCACTACCCGCCTTGCAGGCGCCGGTGTATGAACTGCCCTCCACCCTAGCGATGTTGCGAGAGGGTTCCCGTAAGCGGTCGGCATGGGCTGTGCTGAGACCCCTGCAACAACGTGTTTGAAGCGGCATTGTGCTGTACGCGCTGACTCCGAGCGATGCGCTGGCAAAGTTGACCGACCTGTATCCACCGGATGCTCATCCGGGTCTCCCTTTTTTGGCCGATTTGCTGAAGCAGCCCGCTTGCCGAGCTTGGTATGCAGCGGATGGGGAGCAGGTCACTGCCGCCATTTGGTATCTTTATACTGGTACTCACGCCGAGCTCATTGACCTGATCGTCGCGCCATCCGCTCGCGGACTGGGCATAGGGCGGACTATCTTAGAACAGTCATCATCGGCCCTGATCAACCTAGGTTGCAGGACAGTAGAGCTAGAGGTGAGAGAATCCAATAAGGCGGCGCGGGCTCTCTACAAAAAAGTCGGATTTGTGCGCACCGGACGACGACGTAATTATTACCCTTCTGAATCCGGTCGCGAGGATGCGATCCTAATGACTTGTGATTTGTCCGACAGTGGAAGCCTTAGATGAACATTATCGAAACGGATTACTGGTGTCTGATGTTGCCGCCCGAATGGTCCGCGGAGCAGGAAGAGGATGTCATCCGCATTTTTGACCAGGATGAGATTGGTGAGTTGGCCCTGACAACGCTGATCCGCGATCGCGATGCTGACGAGTCCAGCAGTGCGGTGCAGTTAGCCAAAGTGGAGTCACCGGAGATCACCGTTTGGTCGGAGGTCACGTTGGGCGCCTTTGCGGGCGTCTCCGGTTTTTTCGAGGAGGACGAAACGTCGGTCCGAGAATGGTATGTGAACCACCACTCGGTGCTCCTTTATGTGACCTATATCTGCGACCGACAGGATGCGGGCATGGATGATGCCGCGGTCGACGAGATACTCGCTACGCTAGTAGCCGGTGATGCAATCGAGTCGAATTAACGACTGGCCGCCCTACGCCGTGTCCGACTTTTTAAGGGTTCCGGTCGACCGGCAGGCAGTCTTCGTACAGTCAAGCTAGTCAAGCAGCGACGTCTGTTGGGGAAGGCTGCTGAGAGTGGCTCTTTGCGGAGCGGCTAGGAGATCGAACCGGTCACGCGAACCCGTTTGCTGCCCACAACAGGGGCCGCCGCTTTCGCTTGTGCCCGTTTTTCCAACGTGGTGTCGATCTGATTTTTCAGCGCGATCAGGCAGCCGGTCACCAAAAAAGCGCCTGGCGGTAGTATGGCGACCAGGAAAGGATAATCGACGGCAAAGACTTGCCAACGCCATGCGGCTGCACTGGCGCCAAATAACAGTTGCATGTCAGCAAACAGCGCGCCGGTGCCGAGCAGCTCACGAATGGCCCCCAGCAGGACCAATACGGCACCAAAGCCGACGCCCATAATAAACCCGTCATATAACGCTACCGGCACCGCATTTTTTCGAGCAAACGCGTCTGCTCTGCCGAGGATGATGCAGTTGGTGGTGATCAGTGGCAAAAAGATGCCCAAAATCTGATACAGCTCATAACTGTAGGCTTGCATCAGTAGCTCTGTCACGGTGACGGCGGCGGCAATGATCATGACAAAAACGGGCAGTCGTATCGTATCTGAGACGATGGTGCGAATGAGAGAAACCGCCGTATTGGAGACGATCAGTACGAACAAGGTTGCGGCGGCGAGCCCCAGTGCATTGACTGTAGAAGCGGTGACTGCGAGCAGCGGGCAGAGGCCCAATAGTTGCACCAACGCCGGATTGTTTTTCCAC
>CAJQKG010000172.1 GCA_905478845.1 uncultured Luminiphilus sp. | reverse complement strand
CCGGGTGGGCACGGGATAAGCGTGAGCGGCTGCGCGCACACCCGCAATTTCAGCCGTTGGGTTACCGTACACCCCCGTCCCCATATCCAAAGCGGTGGTCACGCCTGCTTGATGGAGCATGGCGAGAAAGTTAAACATGCCTCGTCCAAACCGTTCCGGCGCAAATAAGAAGCTGAGCTTGGGAATGACGGCTTTGAGACCGTTCTCATAAAAATGACCGCGCGCCCAGTCGACACCCTTTTCACTCGGGCCATCCCCCTGGGTGACACCCAGTAGGTTCCACGCAGCATCATTGCCGATCAGTTCATGAAAGGAGCGATGCCATAGCATGACGGGTTGGTCACCAAACCAGTCATTGAGTTCCTGACGCCAGATCTTGCCATGCCACAGCGGGTGGTAGCCCCAGACGATAAACGGCACGCTGGGATCAGTATGCTGCGCCGCAAGCTCGGTGAGTCGCGTTCGATATCCTTCAGGCGTCGTCTCACCGGGGAATTCGCCGGTGGGCAAAGACCAGTCGTCTGGCGCCACGAACGGAAATTGTGTGAGTACGGCAGGTAAAGCGGGATGAACATGAGGATCGATGAATCCCGGCAGGATAATCTGCTCCGCAAACTGCCGGTCGATTCTGCCATCGCGGGATTCCAGTAATGGTTGCAAATTGGCTTCGCTACCCACGGCAACAATGCGACCGTCCTCTACCGCGACCGCAGTGGCGGTGGGTAATGAAGGCTCCATAGTACGAATGAGTTGGGCGGTGTAGACGACCAGCTCAGCCTGAGTCGATGGCGATAACAGCACCAGTGCGGTCAACGCGAGACGGATGCCACGCAAAGCGGCGCGATTAACCATGTGATCTCCCGTAACTGAGGTGCCGATTAACGGATGACCTTAATCCAGTCACCTGTACGTGGTTCGCCACTGGGATAGTAACCGTTAATGAGCCTGAGTTGATTCTCGGCGTCGGGTAGCTTGACGCTGCTGGCAAGAGAAGCAAATGTGGCCCCTCTGGGGACTTGAATGTAATGCATGGTATGGCTCGTGCCGGTCACTTTCTCTCGTGCGGTCAACGGACGAAAGCTGTCGATAATGGTGCGAAAGTCGGTATCGGCTTCGGCAAGGGCCGGCGCGTCGCCCTCGAATAAAAAGCGGTAGCTGTGATCAATCACGGCGAGACGCACCGAGCGTGACCCGCTGGTGGCAATGGCGGTTGTGCCGCTCAGGCCGTATTGCTCGAGCACGTCTACCTCACTGACCTCGCCTTTGGCGCCAGACATTAAGCTCACCTCGGTGTTCTCATCGGGGTTAATCCGCGCTAGGCCAATGGTGAGCACCCGTGACCCATCGGCGGAGGTCGCAATGACCTCTCGACTCGATTGCTGTACCCGCCAACCCGGTGGGTGGGCAAAGGTGAAATTCAGCTTGTTGTGATAGAAGCGGTCTGTTTCGCCTTGCGCTGCCGCACTGGCGCCATACACCATGCCCTCGGTTTGCCGCCGGTATTCGCCGGGTGTCTCTGGACTGTAAGGCATTTCGGCGAGATCCAGCTCGTTGGCGGCTTTGATGACCGTTTGCAAGCGCAGATCATTACGTGGGTGGCTGGCATAAAGCCCGTGGTATGTGCCGCTAGGCTTGCCGCTAGCCGCGGCTTGCGCACGACGATATTGCTCCTGGTCTTTGAGTACGCCAATGACCGATAGCATGGAGTCAACGTCATAGCCGGTTTGGTGCAGGTACTCAGCGCCTGCCGAATCGGCTTCTAATTCCATATCCCGGCCAAAGCCCGAGATAATTTCGGCCCCGTACATAGTGGCAGCATCATAGACGTCACCTGAGCCGGTGAGGATGTAGGCTGACACTGACGCGACCTTCGAGGTCATCTGGGCGCTCTGGCGCCGAGCGTGGTGATTCTCAGTGATATGTCCGATTTCATGGGCGAGCACACCGGCTAGCTCTGCTTCATTATCGAGATAGGCGAGCAAACCGCGATTAACGTAGATAAATCCGCCCGGCATCGCAAAGGCGTTGATGTCGGGGGAGTCGAGCAAGGTGAAGGTAAACGGGGGGCTGGTGATATTGGCTTCTTGCAGTAATTGCTCCCCCACTTGCCGAACATAGGTGTCTAATTCGGGGTCGTCATAGATGCCGATATTGTCGACCAGCTTTTGATGTTCTTCGGCCACTTCCTCTGGCATCTCAACGGCAACGCCGCCTACGGTGACGGTGGAGGTTTTACCTGCGCATCCCGCCAGTAGCAATAAAGTGAGGAATAAAAAGATTTTTTTAAGTGTTGGGTACATGGTGTTGCCTCAGTGATGGGCAGAGAGGTATTCCAATAATTGATCGCCCAAGCTATCGCAAGCGGTCCCTTGCACCGGTGCAATGATGGGTATGGGCACGATCACGGCAGGCATATAGCTTTGTCCACTCGTAGCGGCGCTGACGCGTCCTACCTCGACTTTGTCTGTGAAGTCCCAGATCGTGGCCTCGTACTCAGATTCGGTGCCCCAAGTGCCAAATCCAAAGCAACCCGCGAAGCCGGGGCCAATGCCACAACTCATTGAACCGGTGCTCTCGGTATCCACCGTGTTGCCATCAATCCAGATCATGTATTCCAACTTCATTTCAGTAAATCGTTGAGCTACCGGTGGCAGTTGCAGCAACTGGTCTATCGCACGGGGCTGCATGGGCGCCGTGCGGGGTTCGAACCAAGGGTATAACTCGTTAATAAAGGCGAGTTCATTGAGGACTTCAATCGAGGGATCTCCCGAATGGATATGATCCCCAATGCATTCGATGAAGTCGAACTCGGTATCGTAATCCGGTGCGTGACGCCGACCCAAAATAACAACGCTCGACTCACCAATGCCGGCTGTGGGCTCGTTGTAGGTCATCTCGTCAACGGTTGCATTGACACAGCCACCTAGCGCGAGCGCGGCGATGATCAGCGTTAACCAGCGTCTCGTGAGCCCTAGTTGATCAGATCGGGTTAAGCGCGGGAGGGTCATCATGTTCCTCCTTCCTCATCGGAACCGGTGGCCTCTGCTACTGGGTCCGCCGGCTCATCCTGTGCCGCTAAAGCGGGTTCAGCCACCGCAGTGACGCCAACAATGGGATTCTTGGGCGCCGGCGTGGTGTTCCCCTCAGGAGCCGGTAGCGTTGGGTTGTCCCCTGTTTCATTGTCCGTGGGGCCGAGTGCAGCATTTGGCGGCGTACCCTGCTCGGTCGTTTCGTCAGTTGGTGCCTCTGATGCCGCCTCGGGTGCTGTCGTGAGCGCGGTATTCGCTGTCGGCTCCGGCGCTGCCAGCGTCGCCTGACGGGCAGCCGTCGCACTGCTATCTTGCCGGGGACCTAAACGATCCAGCCAGGCTGCGACGCCCGGCGTCCTGCCAAAGGTGGTGATAAAGTGTGCACCTGCATCGCGCAGTGCTACTACGGCGGCGAGATTCACGGCTTCTTCATCGCTTTGTAAAAAGGCGGTAGGGGTTTTGCCATAGGCGGTAATGGGCCATTCCGCGAGACGATCGTCTGGGTTGAAGCTCAGTGCGCCATCTTCTTGCTGATGGATCGCAGCAATATCGACAAGGCGAAATTGATAACGCATCCAAATCTCATAGACCTTGACGTTAGTGTGGGTTGGGACGGTGTATTGGAGCTCAGTAATCGAGGGAATCAATACGCCATCGATGCGGCCGCCCTCCAATTGAGCAGTCTCCCAGCTATCGATGGGGACCACCTCCTGAAAAAGACCGCCCAGCAAGATATCCCAGAATGCCACTTGCGCCTCACCGGTTTTCACGAGCCAATCGGACTCCGCGCGCCCTTTGGCCTCGTCGAAAAATTCATGTTGTGCAAACGCCGGGGGATAGATCACCCCCATCGTGATGGGCAATGGGTCGAGTAAAGGCTCAGGAAAGTTGCCCTCAACGACCACTTGCTTTGAAGAGCATCCCGTTATGCATAGCGTGAGGCAAAGCAGGACGAGTTTTCGTCCCAAGCCAGTCGACTCACGGCCTAAAATTATTGAGACCAACGAAGCTACCACCGTTCCTTAGGGTCAGTTCTCGCATCAGTGTAGCAAAACGAACACCGGTCGCCTGTAATTCGGGCGGACGGATGAATTGCACCGGAAAGCCGACGGCGTGAATACGGACCCGACGCTCGCCACCCGCTTCTTCAGCGTTGAGTCTGTCTACGGTCTGCACCACTGATTGAATAGAGGCGCCCGTAAACTCATCACCGAAAACGTAGATCGAAATTTTCTTACCGGGATCATAAAAAGTGCGCACCGCATTGGTGATCCCTTCCACTGGCGAGGAGTTTGAAAATACGTTCCAATTGCGCAGATTCTGCAGGATCAAATTACGGCGCGCCGGCGTATCCGGGATCCACTCGCCGCGGTAACGACTGAACAAGTAGTTACCCATGTCATTGAGTACTTGTATTCCTTTGACTTCGGGGTAAATGTTGAGTGTCGCTTCCATCTCTAACAACATGCGGTCCCACGCGTAGGAGAACATCGATCCCGATGTGTCGATGATGAAAATAATGTACTCACTGTCGACGGGAATACCGCCAATCAATTGGTTTTTCTTTTGGGCGTTACGACCCAGCAAGCGCAGTTCCTCCTCTGAGAGCTTCTGTCGCGCAATCGCGAGTTCCTCACGAATAATGGCGTTCGCGTTTTGCGATACGTTCAGCGCATCATAATTGGATCGTGTTCGAGCCAGTGTGCCCTGCAGGATCGCAATCTGCTCGTCATAATCTGAGATTTGCTCTTGTTTGACGGTCAGATCGCGGTTGAGCAACGTGGTTTCGCCGCGAATCTCAAAGAGCTGCTCGGTGAGTAGCGCGATAGCCGCCTCCGCATCAATGGTGGCTTTTTCAATCACCTGGGGTTGCACGGTTTTGGTAATCATGAGCAATAAAATGACCGCGCCAAAACCACAGCAAATCACATCCAAAAAGGATAATGAGAACTCAGGCGGGGGACGTCGTTGTCG
>CAJQKG010000171.1 GCA_905478845.1 uncultured Luminiphilus sp. | reverse complement strand
GTTACTGGCTGCCATCATCAGGCTGACGAAGAGCACTGGCGCGGCAAACTCAACACCCCAACTCGCGGGAATAGCAGGGCCGAGCATGACGCCTATTGCAGTGAACAGCATCCACAATGACCAAAAGGTGAAACCTGCAGCCAGAAAATAGCGTCGGAAGGTATCCGGTTCCTTGATGGGGTTGAGTTGACTCAACACGAAGACCTGATCAATGAGGACGTAAGGCCCGACCCATCTAAACCAAGTGGGTTGATTTTGAAATTGAGGTGCCAGCGCAACCGAATAAAGCATATGACGCGCACCCACCACCAAGGCGGCACTGACGGCAGCGGCGACCGATGCGCCCTCGCCAATTAAGGTAAATAGCGTCACCTGAATAGCGCCGCCAAAAATGATGGGGGATGAGGACCAGCCCAGCCACTCTGGGATACCGGCATTGGCAACCACCACGCCAAAGACAAACGCAAAGGGAATCGCGGGGATAAAGAGCGGCAGGGCGCCCAAAGCGCCGCTGACCACGGGTGATGATCGCTCCGTATTCATGGGGTCAGACCGGCAACCCGCAGGGGTAGCACGATGGGTAAAAACAAGAGCAGCATAAAGTGCGTCATCGTGGTCCTATCAAAGCGAGTGTGGCGAACAGCGAGGCCGTCTTATGATGGCACAGTTTTGGCGAGCGTCAGAATACGATAAATGCGGGGAATGTCTCGTGTTATTCCCCTCTGAAGCGTTTGGCACTGGCTGTGAGAGTCAGTTCACTTCGCTTGAAAAAGATCGGTGCAGTCCCTCGCCAGAATATTATTCGAACACTTCATCACGATGTAAACAAGCCTTGAATGATGAGCAGTCGGGCAGTCGGGCAGTCGCATTCGCTGCTGACAACGCTTGCGTGCTTCTACTTTAGCTGTGGTCACGCCAAGATGAGCGGTCTGTCAGCTAAAAACACAGCCAACATCCGAGTATCCTGCGTCCCTCATGCTATCAATAGGCTCGATTCGCGTACGCTAAAGTCTCATGTGAGCGTGAGTGGGAATAACAAGTTGACTGAGAAGAGGGTGGGTATCCATGGACAGTTTTGAGCGGGAAGGACTTCGCGGATGGTGATCACGCGTGCCAATGAGCGTATTGCTTTTTTCGATGTGCTGCGGGGGGTGGCGCTGTTTGGCATCTTGATCGTCAACGTGTTCAGTTTCGGCGCGGATTCAACCGCTTGGGCGGATCCCCTAGACCGTGCTTTCTGGACACTTAAGCACATCATTTTCGAATCAAAATTCTGGGCCCTTTACAGCTTATTGTTCGGCATTGGGTTTTACCTGCAGAGCCAGTCGCCCGCTTACACGTTGGGGCGCGCGGTTCGAAGGCTGCTGGTTCTGATGGGGTTGGGTTGCCTGCATGGTCTGTTGTTTGAGGGCGACATTCTTATGCTGTATGCGGAGCTAGGATTGATTTTGCTGCTGCTCCATCGGCTTCCCAATCATTGGCTTGTGTGCGTGGGTGTCGTGCTCAGCCTTAGTTTTCCTCTGGGGCATTTATGGGGAGATGATCGTGGCGATGAGTGGCCGCCGGAGACCCGAGAGGAGGCCGCTGAGTGGCTCGAGGAGGACCTGACCCACTCGCCCTTGTCGGTCGGTCGTCTCGCCGACGTGGTTGCTTATCATTCAGAAAACATACCGGAGCGATTCTGGGTTGATTGGCAATATCCAGATTCCGGACTGTTGGTGCTGACCTTTTTTTTGTGCGGAATTTATTTCATGCGCGTTGGGTGGCCAAGGTTACAGCTACTTTCCATTCGGTCGTGTTATCGGTTGGCGGTGATCCTATGGCTAGTTGGCCTCTGTTTGATGGGAGGAGAACGCTACTTGGCGGCAAACTCGGGGTATGAGGTGTTCGCTCAATCAGAGGCGTCGGCGCTGTGGGTTCTGCTAGGGGACATGGTCTACCTATGCGCACTCTTCGTGCTGGTCGGTGCTTGGTTTGTCAGTGTCTGGTGCTGGACATGCGGCGAGCGTTTTCCAGCGCTCCGTGAGCGGGTTGCTAGCGCGGGCCGAGTGAGTCTATCGGCCTACCTGAGCCAGACCCTTATTTTTACGACCGTATTTTATGGCTATGGCCTCGGCAAAGCCTTTCAATGGGGGCCCTTCGCGGTGTGCTGTTTTGCGGTCATGGTGTATCTCGCGCAGTTGATGGTCTGCCACTGGTGGTGTCAGCGATTCCGCCTCGGACCGATGGAGTGGCTATGGCGCTCTCTCACCAATCTTCGCTGGGAGTCGATTCGATAGAGTCGGTCGCGTGACCTTGTGCTGCCTGCAGGCCTTGCTCCGTCGGCTGTCCTAGCTGGAGTGGCTCGCTAAAAAGGCACCAGTCTTAGCGTGATAAGGGCGCGGGATTGACGGGTTGAGTCGGACTGCCTGTGTGCAGTCCGGGCGTTAACTGCATTGCCTTTAGGATCAATGACTGCGGAGATACCGTGACATTATCTGCTAGCGTGGCGCCGCCCATCAGCATTGAGCCATGGTTGATCACAGTGTTGTTGCCAATGGTGGTTCGCGCCACGTTCAGTATGCGATTCTCAAAGCTGTGGAGTTGCATTTGGCCATTCACTACGCAGTCATCACCAATATCCACAGCGTGCCAATCAGAGAGCTGTATGGGTAGCCCGATCAGGCTTCGTTGGCCGATTCGACATCCGAACCGCCGCAACAGCGGGTTAGCCAGCGCGGTGCCTGCGATGGTACTCATAAAGCTCGACATGAGTCTAAAAAAGCAATCTTGTGCAAGAAAATACGCAAAGTGTCGCACCGACCAAAAAGGAGCACTGCTTTTGGCTCCCCAGGAATTCCCCACGAGCAGATACTTAATGAGCAATGCGAGGAGTGGCAAACTGATCGGGAAAAGAATGCTGGTGACCAGTGCTGCCCCAATGTTGCTTAAACCCAAAGCATCGAGGGATAACAGCATCGTGGTGGCGAGAAAGACGGTGATGCCCGGTACCACGCCGACGGAGGCAAAATCATTTAATACAAAACGCATCATAAAGACCCACCAGGATGGCCTAGGGTGAACAGGTTGCGACGGCTGCGATGTCGCGCCGAGCGATAGCGGCGGGTTCCCTGCGAGAACCCGCGGCAGGTCTGGACGATCTGTGTACTGTTCTCGATAGTCGTGGGGTCCAATGGGCGTCGAAACCCCCAGGAGCAAATTGCCAGGCATCGCGCCAGGCTCAATCATGGCGTTATTGCTGGCGAAAAAGCCTGCGGGTAATCGCAACGGTTTGACCAAAAGGAATGCGCCGTGCTCATCTAACACGTTGCAGTAGCACCCTTGAGCGATAAAAATATTGGCATCGGCGTCGAGTTGTTCGGGTAATACATTCACGAGCGCGTCGCATTCTGAGGCGCCGACTCGAGAGAATTTCACGCCGGCGAGTGCCCGCAGATACTGCCCTGTCAGACTCCAACCCCACATTTGCTGAATTTGATTCATTTTGGTTTGTCGATATCGGGCCAGAGTCCCCGTGAGGCTGAAGGCACTAATCCATCCCGGCGGGGTAGGCGTCAGCCTAAGAAAAAGGCAAAGCAGCAGCGAACTAGACAACACGCCGATCCAGATGCCGGCGATGCCAGCGCCCCCTATTTTGAGAATGCCACCGAGGGTGAGCGCAGCATCGTCCACGTTGAGCGTATTGAGCGCGTCCAAGCCGAGAAAAAACGACGCGATGAGCGCGATAAATGCGCCGGGGATCACCACCAATGACAGTTCGAGGGCCAGCTGTAGCAGGACATTGCGCACATCGATGGCGGTCATGATGAGCCCGCTGCGCTGCGGCTGATGGGGCGTTTTCACTTGATGATACGTGCCCACCACGGCGCCCGGAACACCACTGACTTGTGAATAGGCGTCGCAGGCGTTTTGCAGCGACGACAAGGGCGTTAACCACGAACCCTCCCCGAGAGTGCCGCCTGCGGACACCATGGCTCGACTCCCCACTCGAGCGCGGGGGCCAATGTGGATGGGTTTTAGGGTAAAGACAGAAGATTCCCATTCGATCGTGCTGATTTGTGCGCCCGCCTGAATCACCGCGCCTTCCTCAATCGTCATCAGAGAGAGTGGGCCATACCATTCGGTGCTTTGTGCAATGAAGGTGCCGGGGTGAATGTGCGCGCCAAGACGACGCAAAGCCCAATTAAAAAGGTTCGGGCTTCTCAGGCCATTCACCAGTGGCCTCAAGACAAAGCCCGCTTGTTGCTCCATCCACCAGACCTGTAGATGGTGATTAGAATATTTTTGATAGCGCCCCGGTTCCAAGGTGGTTTCTATCCCCAACCCACGTTGCACCAGACGGAGGAGAACGACCCAGCTCAAGTTCATGAAGGGCACAATCATGTAGAGACAATAACTAATAATGGTGGCGCCCAAGAAACCCAATACATCGCCCGTAAGCAGCAGGACCTCTGGATCAATAATCGCCAGTCCCAGTCCCGCAACGAGCACCAGCGGCACGCGCAGTAAAACCGAGGCACTCGCTTGCAGCGCACTGAAAGAACGAAATGAGTACACCTTGCTCTCGATCTCAGTATCGTCCAGAAATGGTGGGTTGGGTTGACCGCTGGCGGATTCTGCTTCCGGTTGAGGTGTGCAAGTGAGAGTCGCAATATCGGCGGCACAGCGATAGTCGCTCAGCAGCGCTCGGACGGTCACGGGGTAGCCGGCCGCCTGCAGTGTTTGTGTGAGTTGCGCAATGGCAATCGAATGAGCGCCCCACTGAACAAAGTCGTCGCGCCAACCAAGTTCGCTGCCCAATTGTGCTCGGCACAGCGCCAGCACGCCGACGTCCAGCGATTCGTCCACGGCGTCATCGTGTTGTGGGCTAAGTACCGGTCTCTGGTTGGGTGTGCTGGCAAGCGCGGTAATCTGTGGTAACGCACGCCGGTCGATCTTGCCCGACGCGGCGACGAGATCGAACTGGTCGATCAGAAACACCCGGCTAGGTACCGCATAGGGTGGGAATTTTTGCCCCACGAGCCCTTGCGCCTCAGCCAATAGCGGTTGCTCGAGTAGCTGCACATTTGTGTTTGCTTGGGATTGATGCCACAGCGATGGCGCGCGAATGAAGGCGATCAGCTCGCTGTTTTGGCAATCGAGCACCGCCGTTTCGAACTCGGCAAAGTGATCTTGCAACAGCGACTCAATCGGCTGGGCTTCGACGCGAAATCCCCGAACTTTGAGCTGCGCATCGAGACGACCGTGGAAATGAACTCTCAGGGTGATGGGATCAACATGGCATCGATCACCCGATCGATACAGGCGACCGAATTGCGGATGGGTGAAAAACTGTTTTGCGGTCGCTTCCGGTCTATTGCGGTAGCCGTGTGCCAGCTGGCAGCCGCCAATGCAGAGCTCGCCTTCTGTGCCATGCGGCAGCAGTTCCAATGTGGCGGGATCTAGAATGAAGTAGCTTACCCCCGCAAAAGGGCTGCCAATCGTGACCGGTTCATTGGGCCGCAACAGTTGCCGACTGGTGTCCGTGCTGACCTCGGTGGGACCATACGTATTGACGATCTGTCGGCGCGCCCGTGACCAGGGCTCAACCAGTGAGGCGGGGAAGGCCTCTCCTGCTGGCACGATATAGCGGCATATGGGGTAGGGCAGGTCGACTTCAGGGTTGGCGGTTAAGGTGGAGAGCAACACGGGCGGGCAAAACAGCGCGGTCACAGAGTGCTCCCTTAAAATAGGGAGCAGTTCGGGACCAGAGCGCAGCGCCGCTTTTGTGAGTAAGACGACCTCGCAACCCGCGACCCAGGCGCTGTACAGTTCAGAAATGCTGCCGTCATAACCGAGCGAAGAGGTGAGCGAGGTCGCGTCACTCCCGGGTATAAAGTCGTAATACGTTGCATAAGATTGCACGAGATTGATATATCCCGCGTGGGCGCATTCAACCCCCTTCGGTGTGCCAGTGGTGCCGCTGGTATAAAAGAGGGCGGCGATTCGCTGGGACGCTGAATCCTGACCAGCGCTGGTGTGAGACGACGATTCAGCTTGAGAATCCGAG
>CAJQKG010000170.1 GCA_905478845.1 uncultured Luminiphilus sp. | reverse complement strand
CAATACGTGCGAGTTCTGCACCGGCACAGAAATGGGGACCAAAGCCAAACCCCATATGCGGTTTGGCCATAGATCGATCGATATCAAACCGTTCCGGATGGGCGAACACAGCGGGGTCCCAGTTGGCGCCCGCCCAAAGCGGGACGACCATGTCGCCCTCGGCGACCTCCATTCCCTCGAGCGTATCGCCGCGCGTGGCCCGTCTAAAAGTGCATTGAATCGGCGGATCCCAGCGGAGCGCTTCTTCCACCATGGCGGGGATATCCGATGGATTGTCTCTCAGTCGACGCATTAAGTCGGGATCATTCAACAATACCAACATCGCGTTGGCGATGAGGTTAGTGGTGGTTTCGTGGCCCGCTAGGAGAATCTGGTCGATGATGGGCAGCAACTCTGCTGTCGTCAGCGGCGGTTCGCCATCCACTTCAGTGTTAATCATGATGCTCAGCAGATCATCAGTGGGATTTTGTCGACGCTCTTCAATTCTTGGCACAAAGTACTCATGCAATTCGACAACCGCCTTGGCGACCTCGCGTCGACGCTCGTGGCTGAGCATATCGATATTGCCTGAGATCATCAGGTCACCCCAGTGCTTGAAGGTCCAGATGTCGGCACGGTCCACACCCAAGATATCGGCGATGACCGTGACAGGCAGTGGCACCGCAAATTCAGGCAGTAAATCGACCGATCCACGTGTGATGAACGCGTCAATCAAATCATTTGTGATGGCTCGTATTTGGGGCTCCAATGCCCTCACACTGCGAGGGCTGAGCGCTTTTGCGATCAGTTTCCGGTGTCGCGTATGCACGGGGGGGTCAGCGGTAAACAAGGCGTTCACAATCGGGTGAGCGTGAGACAGGATTTCCTCCACATCGTCTTGAACGGGTTCAGGATTGATCCCCATATGACGGGGTCCATGACCATCCTCTGTGATGCTCGACGAATAGACCTCTGTATTTCTGGCGAGAGCCGCCAGCGTGTCGTAGCCCGCGACAACCACACCAATATCGGGGTCTCTGCCAACTCCACCTGTTTGGTGCAGGGCTTGGTAGGCGTGATAGGGGCACTCTATATGCTGCGGATCACTGAGGTTAATGTCTTTGGGTGTCTTGTCCGTCATCGAATCGCCACGCTAAATCAACAGCGTAGGAGTATAGGGGCTATGGTCGGTAAGTGTCACTTGAGCCGTCTTGGCGCTTCTAGCCAGTGCGCTGACAGCGCTGGTGGCGGTCTGAAACAAGAGTGATCAGCCCAGCGTCATCAGGCGGACTCAGCGTCGGAGATGGGCACGATGATCTCGTTGCGGCGCATAAAGGGCAATGTCCAGGGCGGGTTATACTGATTGAGCGACGGCTCACCCGTGATGGCGATGTCCCGCTCGGTTAAAAATGCCTGCAACACCTGCCAATTCGCCTCAGCTTTTTCCATGTCAGCCCATCCACTGAATTGAATCACGGCGGCCGTGTAGCCGGGAGCCTCCCGAAAAGAAACGCGATCATCTTCCGGCGTTGGCAAATCTGACAGGCTGTATTCAGCGGGCATCATAAACGCCATCTCGGCAGAGTCGTCCATGCTGCGCTGAACGGGTGCCGTCATCGCAATTTTCTGGTCGCTAGTGTTACCACCAAATATGTAGCCGGCGAGAACTCGGAACCCGTTGTTCTGCCCTTGCGTCATGGTTGTAACGGCCAATAGTCTTGGCGCATAGCTGCGCAGTTCAATGCTGTGCTCTTCCCAAGCGGTAATCACCTCGTACCGGGGTTCCTCGATGGCGCTCGCCATGGGGCTCAGGGTCAACGTTGTGATGGCAACAAGGCTCATCAGCAATAGACTTTGCTTCATCATAGTGATTGCTCGGGTAAGAGGACTGGTAACGATACGGTCAGGCGTTAAAACAGATCAGTTTTCCTCGCCTGCCGCATAACCCTTTTTTATCATGGAGGGGCGGTGGCACTGTCCCCTTTGATACGCCGCGACCATGTGCTTGTCAGTGTTGCTAGCGAGGCCCCTGGAGGGATGATGACGATGCGGGATCAATGACGCAACAGGGCTCAAGGCGGGCAACGCGGGGTTGACCGCCCCGCATAAATCCACCGTGTTTTGGAAGAGAGGGTCGCGGGTAAGCACTCGGGCTCTGCCCTTGTTCGTCAGTCAGGAGACGTCAACACAGCTGTGGGCGTGGATCGCGCAATCTCCCACTCCTCAGCGGTCATCTCGGCCTCGATATGACTGAACATTGGGGTAGAGAGATATCGTTCTCCGGTATCGGGGAGCGTACACAAGATCGTTGAACCGGGTTCGGCTTGTTTGGCGATTTCTAATGCGGCTGCAAACGTGGCGCCGCAAGAGATGCCGCAAAAGATACCCTCTTGCATCGCCAGCGCTTGTGCGGTCGCGAAAGAGGTTTCTGCCGAAACAGGAATGACCGCATCGATAAATCCTTTGTCGACTGATTCTTGTGCCACCAGTGGGATAAAGTCAGGTGTCCACCCTTGAATCATATGGGGTGACCAGGCGGGATGACTGCCGCTGGCGGAGCCATCTTCGCGGCGGTCTTGAGCTCGACCGTCAGCCAGGAGGGCGGCGGTATCGGGTTCTGTCGTGATAATTTGCGTCTCGGGTCGCTCTGCTCTTAAAACGCGGGCAATGCCGGTCAATGTGCCGCCGGTCCCATAGCCGGAGACAAAGTAATCGAGACGTTCGCCTTCGAAGGCACTCATGATTTCTCTGGCAGTGGTGTTTTCATGAATGTTGGCGTTAGCCGGATTCTCGAATTGTCGTGCCATAAACCACCCGTTCGTTTCGGCGAGCTCACGGGCTTTGGCGACCATGCCCATCCCTTTATCTGCCTTAGGGGTCAAAATGACTTTGGCGCCCAAAAAGCGCATGAGCTTGCGTCGCTCAACAGAAAACGTCTCGACCATGATGGAGACAAAAGGGTAACCCTTGGCGGCACAGACCATCGCCAGCCCAATGCCAGTATTGCCGGATGTGGCTTCGACAACGGTCTGACCCGGGGACAGCTCGCCGCTTTGCTCAGCGGCCTCGATGATGCCCATGGCGAGGCGGTCTTTGACTGAGCCAAGCGGATTAAAGGCCTCCAACTTAGCCCACATCGTCACTCCTTCAGGCGCGAGTCGGTTAATTCGGACAATGGGGGTATCCCCGATCGTTTCAATAATAGAGTTGAATTTGCCGCGCATTTAGAAACCCTCATCGGTGGTCGAGAAGTTAGCCTGAAATTCTAGCAGAGGCATCGGTGCGCCTCTAAAAAAACCTTGATGATAGAGTATACCGAGATCGTTGAGTGCCTTTTCTTCAGCGGCGTTCTCGATGCCTTCTGCAATGACCGTTACCCCCAAATCATCGGCTAACTGCCGCATATTGCGCAAAATAAGCTGTGTTTTGGTGTTGTTCTCGACGCCCTGAACGAAACGCCGATCAAACTTGATGCAGCCAATTGGCCAGCAGCGCAAACGATCCAGATTACTCAGCGCAATACCAAAATCATCCAGCGCGATCGTGATGCCAGGGGCTGATGAGGCGAGCGTGGCTAGTCGCTCTGCGATTTCTTCGAGCGCGTTTTGGTCTGCTGAGAGCAGGTTCATTTCAGACAGCTCGATCACCAATGCCGATAATGGCACGGTGCTATCGCGTAAATGGCGCGTGAGCTGGTCGAAGCGCTCTTCAATCAGCAGTGACTCGGCGACGATATTAAAGTGGATAGGAATCGCCAACTGACACCATAAAGCCTGCCCGATCTGCATCCTTTGGGCGCCCAATTGGTCGCAGTAAGGCGCTGTCCATTCGAGCGCACACAGGCGGAGCAAATAATCGTTGATGGGCACCAGCGTGCCGCTGTTGTCATACCAACGGGCGAGTATTTCGGCG
>CAJQKG010000169.1 GCA_905478845.1 uncultured Luminiphilus sp. | reverse complement strand
CCATAGCCATAGCCATAGCCATAGCCACAGTAACGGAGGTGCAGGTCGATAGGACAACGATTGAGCGGCTCAGTCTGCTTTGTGTCCATCGGTAGGCACTTTGCGCCCCCCCCCTCCCCGAGTTCGGGGCCTCAGTCACCCGGGGTTGGCGCAATGATTCGTGCAGTCGCCTGATTGGCCCAAGGCCTATTTCGCCTAGATATAACTGTTATCCGTGAAACACATCACCCCTAGCCTTGCCGGTAATGTGCCCCCTGCGCTACTGTCACTGCCCCTTGCGGAGCCAATGGACGAAGGATGCGCAACGAAAACAACATGGGAATATTGGCAGTAACTGTGCCATTATATAGGGCGCAGTAACCGACCTCGCATCTTGAGTCATGACCGCATGATGACTTGGGGCAATCGGATCAATAGTGTGACACCACGCGTTAGGAGCAAAGAATGGATTTAGGGATCTCAGAACAGGTTGCGCCGCTATTGGAGCGGGTCAGAGCGTTTACCGAGCAACATATCTTCCCGGTTGAAGAGGAGTTTGTGGCGGAAATAGAAGTCGATGACCCTTTTATCCTGACGCCGCGTCAACTCGAGATTTTGGACAGTTTGAAAAGCCGTGCTCGAGATGAAGGTTTGTGGAATTTTTTCCTGACCGGTGAGAAAGGCTCTGGTCTGAATACCGTGGAGTATGCCTATCTGGCAGAAGAAATGGGTAAATCCCGTCTCGCTGCTGAGATCTTTAATTGCTCTGCGCCCGATACCGGTAATATGGAGGTGCTGCACAAGTACGGGAGTGAGGCACAAAAGAAGCAGTGGCTAGAGCCGCTCATGCAGGGTGAGATCCGCTCTTGCTTTGGCATGACCGAACCCGATGTGGCGTCATCTGATGCGACCAATGTCTCAACCTCAGCGCGCCTAGAGGGCGATGAATGGGTCATTAATGGCGAGAAGCATTGGACGTCTGGCGCCGGCGATCCTCGCTGCAAAGTGATGATCTGTATGGTGAAGACCGATCCTGAGGCGCCCAAGCACCTTCAGCAATCACAGATTCTGGTGCCCCTGGAGGCCGAGGGTATCGAAATGATAAGGCCACTCAAGGTCTTTAATATGCTGGATGCCCCGCACGGTCATATGCGCGTGAAGCTCAACAACGTCCGAGTCCCCAAAGATAATATTATTTTGGGGCCCGGCCGTGGTTTTGAAATATCCCAAGGGCGCCTGGGCCCAGGCCGCATTCATCACTGCATGCGTTCAATTGGCGCCGCAGAAAAAGCACTGGAACTGCTCTGTCAGCGAGCGGTTTCACGCGAGGCATTTGGGCGGCCGCTGTATAAGCTCGGCGGCAATATCGATATCATCGCCGACGCTCGAATGAACATCGAACAGGCACGCTTGCTGACCCTCAAGACCGCTTGGTTGATGGATCATACTTCCCCAAAAGAAGCCCGCATTTGGATCTCGATGATCAAAACAGTAGTGCCCAATATGACGCTCAAAGTGGTCGATGAGGCAATCCAAATGTTCGGAGGAATCGGGGTCTCACAGGATACCCCCCTAGCCGAAATGTGGTCTGGACAGCGGACGCTGCGGCTCGCCGATGGCCCCGATGCAGTGCATCGAATGGTTGTCGGTCGCAACGAATTAAAACCGTATCTTGCCGATGCTGCGGAAGTGGGCGCTACTTTTCGCGACGGCTAATAAACGTCACGACTCGTGACAATCATCAATTGATAGGGCACAGGAGATTCGAGCATGACAATGAAACTGGTCAAACCCGAAGAGATGGAAAATCAAGTGGGCGTGTCGTTGCCGGCGGGAGAGTGGTTCGAAATCGATCAGGCGAGGATCAATGCCTTTGCGGATTGCACAGAAGATCACCAATTCATTCACTTGGATGAGGAGGCGGCCGCACAAACCCCCTTTGGTGGGACCATTGCGCATGGATTTCTGACCCTGTCTTTGCTCACCAAGCTGTGTGCCGAAAATGGCATTTATCCTGAAGGGATCGTGATGGGCGTGAACTACGGATTAGATAAGGTCCGGTTCTTGAATCCGGTTCGAGCCGGCAAACGCGTGCGCGCTCATACGGAAATTGTGTCGGTAGATCGCAAAGATGCAAATCGGTTTTTGGTGAAACAGGCGGTCACGGTCGAAATTGAAGGTGAGGACACTCCGGCGGTTTACGCTGAGTGGCTTGGCATGTCTATTATTGGTTAATCAAGCGGAGAAACAGAGATGACAATTCGTTACGACGATAAGGTGGCCATTGTCACCGGTGCCGGAGGTGGCCTCGGACGATGTCACGCCATTGAATTGGCAAAGCGTGGCGCCAAAGTAGTAGTCAATGACCTGGGTGGATCGGTGTCAGGCGAAGGCGCGAACGCATCCGCATCGTCGGCGGTGGTTGCCGAAATCGAAGCGATGGGCGGCGAAGCAATGGCACACGGTGCCAATGTCGCCGATTTGTCTCAAGTAGAAGATATGGTCGCGCAAACGATGGCGCGTTGGGGTCGTATTGATATTTTGGTTAACAATGCGGGCATCCTCAGAGACAAAAGTTTCTCCAAGGGGACAGTGGCTGATTTTCAGCTGGTAGCGGATGTCCATTTAATGGGCACTGTCCATTGCACTAAGGCGTGCTGGGACATCATGAAAGCGCAAGAGTATGGGCGCATTGTGGTCACGTCTTCCTCCAGTGGACTCTACGGTAACTTTGGCCAGAGCAACTATGGCGCGGCGAAAATGGCCGTGGTGGGGATGATGAATACCCTTGCTCAGGAAGGTGCGAAATATAATGTCAAGATCAATGCGTTGGCCCCCACCGCAGGAACGCGAATGACAGAGGGACTCATTGACGATAAGGCCTTTGCGTTACTGACCCCGGAAACCGTGACGCCGGCGGTGCTTTTTTTAGTGTCGGATGAGGCACCCACGCGCACTATTCTCGCGGCGGGTGCAGGCGCCTTTGCGGTGGCAAAAATTGTAGAAACTGAGGGTATGTGGTTACCCGAGGCAGAGCAGACGCCCGAGGGCATCGCTGCGAACTGGTCGCAGATTTCCGAGGGGGGCGAGCGAGCATTACAGGCAGGCTTTGAGCAAAGTATCAAGATGATTGGTCAGGCGGCAAAAGGACTTGGGCTTGATCTAAGTCAGTAGGTTATCGACTCATCAAAAAAGGAATCCCCGCCTTGCCGCAGTGCTCAGCACGAACAAGGTACTGACGACGAATAGAGACTCACACAGAGGACGACAACATGAGAGAAGCAGTCATTGTTTCAACAGCGAGAACACCCATTGGTAAAGCGTATCGAGGTGGATTCAACAATTTGGCGGCGCCGACCCTAGCAGGGCATGCCATTAGTGCCGCCGTGCAGCGCGCGGGGGTCGATCCTGCGCTCATAGAAGACTGCGTGATGGGCTCTGCGCTGACCCAAGGTAGTCAGGGTGGCAACATTGGTCGGAACGCGGCATTGCGAGCAGGCCTGCCAGTGTCGGTCGGTGGCATGACGGTCGATCGGCAGTGTTCATCAGGCATGATGGCGGTTGCCATTGCCGCGAATCAAATCGTGCAAGATGGGGTTGAGGTGGCCATAGGTGGCGGAGTCGATTCGATCTCGCTAGTCCAGAATGAGCATATGAATTTGCACCGAGCGGTCGACGAAGAGTTGCTGGCGATGCAAAAGGATATTTATATGCCCATGCTGCAGACCGCTGAAGTGGTTGCCGCTCGGTATGGCATCTCGCGCGAGGCCATGGACGAATACGGGCTGCAGTCTCAGCAGCGTGCCGCCGCCGCGTATCAAGCGGGCAGGTTTGACGATGAGCTGACGCCGGTCACCTGTGAGCGGATTGTTTACAACAAGGAGACCGGTGAGCAGTCAACAGCGGAAGCGACCGTAAGTGCCGATGAGGGTGTGCGCGCCTCGACGCTGGAGGGCGTTCAAGGCCTTCGAACGGTGATTGAAGGTGGGACCATTACCGCTGGCAACGCGTCGCAGTTATCTGACGGTGCCTCTGCGCAGGTCGTCATGGAAGCAGGATTGGCGCAAAAAATGGGCTTGAATCCGCTAGGTGCTTATCGCGGAGTGGCGGTAGCGGGTTGCGAACCCGATGAGATGGGTATCGGTCCAGTTTACGCGATTCCCAAATTACTCAAGCAGCACGGGTTGACGGTCGATGACATCGGATTATGGGAACTCAACGAAGCCTTCGCTGTACAGGTGCTGTATTGCCGCGACCAGCTGGGTATCGATAATGACAAGCTCAATGTGGATGGTGGGGCGATTGCAGTAGGGCACCCTTACGGGATGAGTGGCTCGCGGTTGCTGGGTCACGCCCTGATCGAGGGCAAGCGCCGCGGTGTAAAATACGTCGTGGTCACCATGTGTGTTGGCGGTGGTATGGGTGCCGCTGGACTCTTCGAGGTTTACTGATATGAAAGCGTTAGTCTGTCGTGAGCACGGTCTGCCCGATGCATTAGATTTGGTGGCGGACTGGCCAACACCGGAGATAGGCCCTTCGGAGGTATTGATCGGGGTAAAGGCGGCGGGGCTTAACTTCCCTGACGTGCTGATTATTCAAGGTAAATATCAGATGCAGCCCGATTTACCGTTTATACCGGGTGGCGAGTGTGCCGGTGTTGTGGAGGCGGTCGGTAGTGACGTAACCCGCTGGAAAGTCGGTGATGAGGTGATCCATAGCGCTGGCTCGGGTAGTTTTTGCGCGCAAGTGGTCGCCCATGAGATGGCGGTTCTGCCCAAGCCCGCGGCGCTGTCTTTTGAGGCAGCCGCGGGGGTGTCGATTACTTATCTCACGTCTTACCACGCGCTCGTGCAAAGAGCGCAGATTCAACCCGGAGAAACCCTGCTGGTGTTGGGTGCGGCGGGCGGCGTTGGCAGCACTGCCGTTGAGTTGGGTAAGGCCTTGGGTGCCACGGTGATCGCCGCGGCGAGCAGCGATGACAAACTCGCGCTGTGTCAAGAGTTGGGCGCAGATCACACCATCAACTACAGCACGGAGTCGTTGAAAGACCGTGTCAAAGCATTGACCGGCGGCAAAGGCGTCGATGTGGTTTATGATCCGGTTGGGGGCGACTTCAGCGAACCCGCTGTTAGATCGATGGGTTGGAATGGCCGCTACCTCGTGATCGGATTCGCTTCCGGGCCCATTCCCAGCATTCCCCTGAACCTAACGTTGCTCAAAGGGTGTGCCATTGTGGGGGTCTTTTGGGGCCGCTTCACCATGGAGGAGCCAGAGACGCATCAGGCTAATATCAAAACGCTGTGGCAGTGGTTTGAGGAGGGCAAGATCAAACCGGTGATCACCGATTTGTTCCCGATCGAAGAGTATGAGGCCGCTTACGCCGCTATGATGGAACGCAGAGCAAAGGGAAAGGTCATTTTGACGCTCTGATGGCGGGCTTTCAATTCAATACAGTGGCTGATATCCGCGTGGGTGCGGGTGCAGCGCAGCAGTTGGGGGCGCTGTGTCAGCAGCTGGGTATCGCCAAGCCGCTGATCGTGACCGATCCCGGACTGGTGCAGATCGGTCTTGTGGATCCCGTTCGCGATGGTGTCGCTCGTGTTTGTGATGAGGTTAGTGTGTTTTCAGCCGTCACGGCTGATCCGTCAGAGTCTGTCGTTGAGGCGGCGCTCCACGCCCTGAGAACCGCATCTGCCGACGGCGTGATTGGTCTGGGCGGCGGAAGCTCAATGGACGTGGCCAAGGTCATTGCGGTTTTAGCCACTGGGCAGCAGTCGCTGCCAGATCTTTACGGCGTTGACCAAGTCACCTCCGAGAGGTTCCCCTTAGTCCTCATTCCTACCACGGCCGGAACGGGCTCAGAGGTGACACCCGTGGCGGTGATTACGACGGGTGCGACGACCAAAGCAGGCATTAGCTCAAATCGGTTACTGCCTGATGTTGCCGTGTTGGATCCGCAGCTCACCCTTGGACTGCCGCCCCATGTGAGTGCCATGACGGGGATCGATGCTATGGTCCATGCGATCGAGGCGTTTACCTCAAAGGTCAAAAAAAATCCCATTTCGGACACGTTGGCAAGGCGTGCCCTGCAGTTACTGGCAGGTCATCAGAGGAGAGTACTGAGTCATCCAAACGATATGGCAGCGCGAGAAGCCATGCTGTTAGGCGCGACGCTGGCTGGACAGGCCTTTGCGAATGCGCCGGTAGCGGCCGTTCATGCGTTGGCCTATCCGTTGGGAGGCCACTACCACATGCCTCATGGACTCAGTAATGCACTGATGCTGCCCGCGGTGCTGCGATTTAATGCGCCGGTGTGTGAGGCGCTCTACTTGGAGTTGGCGACGCTGTTACCTCAACCTGTTGGGCCCGGAGTGGAGGGATTTGTCGTGTGGTTTGAGCAATTGATTGCCGACGCCGGTTTGCCTCAAAGCTTGTCCGAGGCCAACGTGCCCGAGCAAGATTTACCCATGCTAGCTAGCGACGCCATGCAGCAACAGCGTCTGTTGGTCAACAACCCCGTGACGGTGGACGAGTCGGCAGCCCTAGCCTTGTACCGCAGTGCTTGGGAGGGGCGAGCGTGACAGACCGACCCGCCCCGGCAACTCGGGCTGACTTTTCACTGTTTTACGCTCTCGAATCACGGTGGGCAGATAACGATATCTATGGCCACATCAACAATGTCGCCTATTACGCTTATTTCGATACGGTGGTGAATCGCTTTTTGATCGAAGAGGGCGCGATGCGTCCCGGCGCGGACGACGTGGTGGGGTACGTCGTCCAATCCAGCGCCAATTATTTCACGCCAGTCAGTTACCCCACCACATTGAGCATCGGGCTCCGCGTTGGTCGTTTAGGAACCAAGTCAGTGACGTGGTCGTTGGGCGTCTTTGCGCCGGATGCGCATCAGAGTTGTGTCACCGGTCAGTTCACCCACGCTTTTGTCGCGCGCGCTTCGGGGCTGTCTGCTGAGATCCCGGTGTCGATTCGCTCCGCAATCGAAGCTTTGGACACGGGTGAAGGCTCATACTGAATTCACTGGCGCATGGGCCGTAGCGTCGATAAAAACACCACAACTAGAATGAGGGCGGCGCCCCACGCGGCGTCAGGGCCATTTTGTTGGTAGAGAAACCCACCACTAATCGGGCCTAGCACGAACCCTGCTGCCGGGCAGGCACTGACCAGACCCGATACGCCGCCTTGTTCTTCTGGACCCACTGCCAAGGAGGCACCCGCTGCGACTGCAGGTAAGAGCAAGCCCAAACCGGCGCCGATGACGGCCATACTGCTGAGGATTGCAGTCCAGCTGTCCAGCGCGCTGATGGCGATCGTGCCGATCGCGAGGAGTCCCGCGCCCCAGCGAACCAGTTGCACGGGAGGACCGGTGAAGCGCTGCGCAATCAGCATTTGCATCAACAAGGAGCAGGCAGCCGAGGCCATCATCGCCAAGCCTGCGTATTGAGCGGTCTCGGTGCCCGTGAGTGCTAACGTATCTTGTAATCTGAAGGCGAGCGTTTGCTGCACCATGGCAAAGCCAGTGAAAGCGCCGATGGCCGAAATCAAATACATTCTGACTCTGGCATCAAAATACCCGATGCGCTTGGGTAGGTTTTGTGGCGCGCGAGGCGGCACGCCTTTGGAGAGCCCTAGTGCGACGATAATGGCGGCGATGCCCGATAAAAAGGAGGCAACAACTAACGGCGCTAATAATCCCAACCCCGCTACCAGACCGGCCAATACGGGCCCCATGATCATGCCAAGGCTATTCGCACTCGACAGGCGGGCAAGTGTTCGAGTCCGATACTGCGCCACGGTGTGATCGGCGGCATAGGCCATACAGCCGGGGTTAGTGGCGGACATGGTTGCCGCTTGTAATGAGCGGATCACGAGCGCCGTCAGGAAGAGGCCGGTTCCTGTAATCCAGCCAGATCCCGCGGCAGCAAACAAAACGGCAAACGCCAAGGACCCGATGCAATAGCCGAGCAGGCCGATCAGGATGATGGGCTTGCGTCCGACCTTGTCGGAAAAACGACCCCAAAACGGGGCAATGAGTGTGAAGACCAGCGCGGAAGTGGAAATAATGGCGGTAATGCGGATTTCATCGAGACCGACTGAGCGGCCGAGCGGTGGCATGATCGCAAAGACAAAAGCCTGCCCGACGGCCGTGGCAAACAACCCCATGAACAAGAGTAATAGTGGCTTCCCCGCCAGCTTATCGGTGCCGGCAAGCGAGTAGGCGGCGGAGGATTCAGTCATTGCGGCGCTTCAGCCATCCGCGCGGTCACCCAATGGTAGCTGGTAGGAAATAGCTTAATGAACTGCTGAATCAGCCAAGCATCCCAGCCGACAAGAATACGCCGCTTGCCGCGGGCGGTGCCCTTAAGAATGATCTCTGCCGCGCGCTCTGGTGTGGTGCGGGCCAGTTGTTGGAACTGTTTGTCGCGTTCATCGGCATCGGCGACACCCGCTGCCCCATCGGTGCGTGCTGACCGAGCAATGTTGGTGCGGATGCCTCCAGGGTGCACGCAAGTCACGGACAGGGCGGTCCCTCGGTACTCCGCCTGAAGTGCCTCGCTAAAGCCACGAACGGCAAATTTCGCTGCATTGTAGGCGCTTTGGGTGGGTATCCCGATCATGCCGAAAATAGAAGACACGTTCACTAAGTGGCCGCGTGGTGCGTGTGTTAAGAGCGGGAGTAGGGCGCGCGTGCCATTAACCACACCCCAAAAATTGATATCCATTAACCAGTGAAAGTTGTCTTCGGTGGAGTCAGCGAATCGTGCGCCGTAACCCACGCCGGCATTGTTGATTAAACCATCAAGACTGCTCGTTTGTGCGCTGATCTCGCCGGCCCAGTTGAAGACGGCGTCTCGATTGCCGCAGTCGACGATCTGTGACGCCACGGACGCCCGATCGGGATCCAGTAATGAGCAGGTCTCGGTCAGTCGCTCTGGATTGATGTCACAGAGCCAGAGGTGGCAAGCGGCCCGATTGAGTCTGATGGCCAGTGCACGGCCGATGCCATCGCCTGCGCCGGTGATGGCAAATGTCTTGCCCGCAAAATAGTGATCGATGAGTGCCATTGAATGCTTTCCATACTGAAGAGCGAGGCAGTGTAACGGACAACGGAATGTGGGGTTCAATGTCGTCAAAAAATAGACACTGCCAGTCGTTTCCCGTAGACTGCACTCCCAGCCCGCGCGGGGTTATTAGTCTGGCCCAACACGCGCTTAACGTCCGCTTTTTGCGACCACGGAGTGAATTGCTCCGGCCTAATTTTGCATCTGCAATATGCGTTAGGCCACTATGACTGGGAGGTCCGTTTGTCTCAACCAGCTGTCCTCGCCCTAGAAGATGGCACGCTATTCCGCGGCCTTTCTATTGGCGCTCCGGGTACCACCGTGGGTGAGGTGGTTTTTAATACCGCAATGACCGGTTATCAGGAGATTTTGACGGATCCCTCGTACTGCCGTCAGATCGTGACGCTGACCTACCCCCATATCGGCAATACGGGCACGACGCGTGAGGATGAGGAGTCCAGTCGGATTCAAGCCGCTGGTCTGATCGTGCGCGACCTCCCTTTGCTGGCGTCAAATTTTCGTTCTGAGCAAAACCTCAGCGATTATTTGAATCATCATAATACCGTGGCCATTTCTGATATCGATACGCGCAAACTCACCCGTATTCTCCGCGATGGCGGTGCTCAGAGTGGTTGTATTATGACGGGGCTCTCTATTGACGAGGATGAGGCATTGCAGCGTGCGCGCGCTTTTTCTGGGTTGAAAGGCGTGGACTTAGCGAAGGAGGTGACGACGGCGTCGGCGTATGAGTGGATTGAGGGCTCGTGGCAACTCGGCGAAGCGGCGGCTGATTCAGGCCGATTGACCGAGCCGTTTCTGTCTGTGGTTGCCTTGGACTTTGGCGTTAAACGCAACATTCTGCGGATCTTGGTTGACCTGGGTTGTCGCGTCACAGTGTTGCCTGCGCAATCGAGTTATGCCGAGGTCATGGCACAGGCGCCAGACGGCGTTTTTCTATCAAATGGCCCCGGTGATCCTGAGCCTTGCCGCTATGCTATCGACCTGGCGCAGGCCTTAATGGAGCACCGGATACCCTTATTTGGGATCTGTCTCGGCCATCAAATTCTTGCACTGGCGAGCGGCGCGATGACCGAAAAAATGAAATTTGGTCATCACGGTGCGAATCACCCGGTACAGAATCTGGCTGATGGGACGGTGATGGTGACAAGCCAAAATCATGGTTTCACCGTATCTGAGGCAGACTTGCCAGCGTCCTTGCGAGTCACCCATCGTTCCCTCTTCGATGGCACTTTGCAGGGAATTGCTCGCACAGATGTTCCCGCTTATAGCTTTCAGGGCCACCCCGAAGCAAGCCCCGGTCCGCATGATGCAGCGAACTTATTTCGTCCGTTTATCGCTGCGATGGAGTCTGGGCGGCAATGAAGGGAGATCGTTAGAGCATGCCACGCCGGTCCGATATAAAAAGTGTACTGATTATAGGCGCGGGTCCCATTGTGATTGGTCAGGCGTGCGAGTTTGACTACTCCGGGGCACAGGCCTGTAAGGCCCTCAGGGAGGAGGGGTATCGGGTTATCTTAGTGAACTCCAATCCTGCGACGATCATGACCGACCCGTCGATGGCAGACGCGACTTACATTGAGCCCGTTGAGTGGCAGACGGTGGCTCGTATTATTGAACGAGAGCGCCCCGATGCGCTTTTGCCCACGATGGGTGGTCAAACGGCACTCAACTGCGCGCTCAAATTGGCTTCTGAGGGTGTGCTCGAAAAATTTGGCGTCGAAATGATCGGCGCGACCAAAGAGGCGATCGACAAAGCGGAAGATCGCGAAAAGTTTGATCGCGCTATGCGCGCAATTGGATTGGCAACGCCGCGGGCAGGCATTGCACACAGCATGGACGAGGCCCACTTAGTGCTGGAGGATATTGGTTTCCCCTGCATTATTCGGCCCTCATTTACCATGGGTGGATCCGGCGGCGGTATCGCCTATAACCGAGATGAATTTGAAGAGATCTGTCTTCGCGGTTTGGAGCTCTCCCCCACCAATGAGTTGCTGATTGATGAATCACTCATTGGGTGGAAAGAATATGAAATGGAAGTGGTGCGGGATAGGAATGATAACTGCATCATTGTGTGTGCCATTGAAAATTTTGATGCGATGGGCGTGCATACTGGCGACTCTATTACGGTTGCGCCCGCTCAGACCTTGACCGATAAGGAATATCAAATTATGCGCGACGCCTCGCTGGCGGTGTTGCGCGAGATTGGCGTCGAGACAGGCGGATCCAATGTTCAGTTTGGCCAGTGCCCCGATACCGGGCGTCTCGTGGTCATTGAGATGAATCCTCGGGTGTCGCGTTCTTCCGCGTTGGCGTCAAAGGCCACCGGCTTTCCCATCGCCAAGGTGGCGGCTAAGCTCGCGGTGGGTTACTCACTCGATGAGCTCAAAAACGATATCACCGGCGGGGTGACTCCCGCTTCTTTTGAGCCCGCGCTCGATTACGTGGTGACTAAGATTCCGCGTTTTGCCTTTGAAAAGTTCGCCACGGCAGATCCCAGGCTGACGACTCAGATGAAGTCAGTTGGCGAGGTCATGGCGATCGGCCGCACGTTTCAGGAATCGCTGCAAAAAGCTTTGCGCGGCCTGGAGGTAGGGTCTGCTGGTTTTGAGCCACAGATGCAGGTCGTCGACGAGGACAGCCGATCAGAGCTGGTGGATCGGCTGACCAACCCAGGGGCGGATCGCATCTGGTATGTCGCCGATGCATTTCGCGCCGGCTTCGAACTCGAGGAAATTTACGGCTACTCAGGTATCGATCCTTGGTTCCTGGTGCAAATTAATGACATCGTTCAATGGGAGTCTCGTCTGCAAGGCGTATCGATTGAGACAATTGATTATCAGATGATGTGGGCGCTTAAGCGCCGCGGATTTTCGGACCAGCGGATTGCCGACCTAGTCTTCGCGGATGAGTCGGCAGTTAGAGCACACCGCTGGTCATTGAACATTAGGCCGGTGTACAAACGTGTTGATACCTGTGCCGCTGAATTTTCCTCCTCGACCGCCTACATGTATTCCACTTATGAAGAGGAGTGTGAGGCAGCCCCTAGTGATCGAAAGAAAATTCTGGTGTTAGGGGGCGGACCCAATCGCATCGGCCAGGGCATTGAGTTTGATTATTGCTGCGTTCATGCCGTGCTCGCGATGCGAGAAGATGGCTACGAGACCGTGATGGTGAACTGCAATCCCGAAACCGTCTCCACAGATTATGACACGTCGGATCGCCTGTATTTTGAGCCGGTGACACTCGAAGACGTTCTCGAGATTGTGGCGTTAGAGAAGCCGACCGGTGTCATCGTTCAGTTCGGCGGCCAGACGCCGCTCAAATTGGCTCGCGCGCTTGAGGCCGCAGGCGTGCCGATTATCGGCACGACACCGGACCAAATCGATCGCGCTGAGGATCGAGAGCGGTTTCAACAAATGATTGAAGGGTTAGCGTTGCGGCAGCCTGCTAATACGACGGTTCGCAGTGTCGAGCAGGCCGTTAACGCCGCGTCTGCGATTGGTTACCCGTTGGTGGTTCGGCCGTCTTATGTGCTAGGTGGTCGGGCGATGGAAATCGTCTACCGCGAGGAGGATCTCCTACGCTATATGACGGATGCAGTGCGTGTCTCTGAGGATTCACCGGTATTACTCGATCGTTTCTTGAGCGCGGCTGTTGAGGTTGATATCGATGCGGTCAGCGATGGGGAGCAGGTCGTCATTGGCGCGATCATGCAGCATATCGAGCAGGCCGGGGTGCATTCGGGAGACTCTGCGTGTTCTTTGCCGCCCTATAGTCTTCCCGCCGACGTGCAGGAAGCCATGCGTGAAGTGGTGCGCAAGATGGCCTTGGAGCTCGGCGTATGTGGACTCATGAATGTGCAGCTGGCCTGGCAAGATGATGAGATATTTGTCATTGAGGTCAATCCTCGGGCTTCTCGCACCGTGCCGTTCGTCTCGAAAGCGGTTGGCCTCTCTCTCGCAAAGGTGGCCGCCCGCTGCATGGCGGGTCAAAGTTTGGTCAGCCAAGGTGTGACGCGCGAAATTGTCCCGCCGTATTTCAGTGTCAAGGAAGCGGTGCTGCCCTTTAATAAATTTCCGGGCACCGACCCCATACTGGGCCCTGAAATGAAGTCGACGGGTGAGGTCATGGGCACTGGGGAGACCTTTGCCGCGGCCTTTGCCCGAGCACAGTTGGGTGCGGGCGATGAGCCGCCTACCTCTGGTTTGTGTTTGATCAGCGTTCGCGATGTCGATAAGACGGCTGCCGTAGAGGTGGCCCGGCGGCTGGTGGCGCGTGGTTTTACGCTGGCGGCAACAGGAGGCACCGCCAAGGCCCTGACCGATGCTGGGTTAACGGTTCGAATGGTCAACAAAGTGGCAGAGGGTCGGCCCCATATTGTGGATCTGATTAAAAATGACGAGGCGGCGATTATTATCAATACCACGGAGGGCCGTCGCGCTATTATTGATTCAGCGTCTATCCGGGCAAGTGCCGAACAGCACAACGTGTTTTACACTACCACCTTAGCGGCTGCTGAGGCCGTGTGTATGGCGTTAGAGCAAGAGACGGACATCACGGTTCGGCGGTTACAAGACTTACATGACAGTATTCACGAGAGCAGGGTTGTATGAATCGGGTACCGATGACCGTGCAGGGCGAGCAGACTCTGCGAGATGAACTTGAGCGACTCAAGAAGGTAGATCGTCCGCGTATCATTCAGGCTATTGCGGATGCACGAGAGCATGGTGATCTGAAAGAAAATGCGGAATACCATGCTGCCCGTGAGCAGCAGAGCTTCGCTGAGGGCCGGATTCAGGAGCTCGAGCATAAGCTCTCTCATGCTCAGATTATTGACATCACGACCATACCTTTTTCGGGCAAAGTGATTTTTGGTGCGACGGTGACCTTGATCGACGTGAGCGATGACCGCAGCGTCACGTATCGCATTGTGGGAGAGGACGAGGCGGACGCTAAAGCCAATCTGATCTCAGTGAACTCTCCTATTGCGCGGGCCATGGTGGGTAAAATGGAAGGGGATGAGGTGGTCGTGAATGCGCCGGGTGGCGATGTGATCTTTGAGATCGACACGGTTGTGCATCTTTAGGCCAGATAAAAATAATGTTCATTTAGCCTGGAGCTCTCGTGTTACTCGAGTGAGCCATGCGGTTGACGCGCTGGACCAAGAAATTGCTCAACACATTTGAGTGCGGCCGGTCGGCAGCGAACCCCATCCCTAGCCGGCCGTTGGTCGGTGTACCGCGTTCGGGTAGGACCTCACTTTTAATTCTTTGAAGGGGCTGAATCAGCGCGTTGCAAATGACCCGTGCATCACGATCGATCGTGCTGTCCGCGGGATGAAGAGGGTCTAGGATGGGGACGGGTCGACTGTCTGGGGACTTATTCTTTGCGATCCATTTTGGAAGACCAGCGGCTCACCGCAGCGCACTTTGGAAGGTGACGGGCTGGCATGATGATGCTCATGAACGAAAACGCCCGCTGTGCTGGCTCAATCAGGCCGCCGTCAGCGGCTTCTCTGGAGATTGGATTTTCGAGGGTCGGCAGAGGGATTGTGTCGAATCAGCGTGGCGATGTTACCGATGCGCTGTACTAGGTGCGCACCACTTTGTTCGCATAAAGCTGCAATCACGATTTCACGCTGACTCCGTTCGCCAACCGAGACTTTGACCTTGATGAGTTCATGGTCAGTGAGCGCACGGTTCACCTCTTCCAATACCGAGGGAGACAGGCCTTTACTGGCTACGGTGACAATGGGGCGGAGTGCATGTGCCTGCGCTCTAAATTGTCGAAGTTCTTTACTGGAGGGCATGATCTTTACCTGCGCGGCGGTATGTCGCTGTAGACTCACATTATGAGCTAGTGTAACCCCTTGCAGGGTTTGATTGTGGACTGGGAAGAGGTAGGTGTGGCGAAAAAGAAATCTTCAAGTCGAGCCTGGCTAAAAGAGCATCACGACGACATCTATGTTCAGCAGGCGCAAAAAGAGGGCTATCGGTCGCGCGCGGTTTACAAACTGATGGAAATTAATCAGCGCGACCACATTATCCGGCCAGGTATGTTCGTGCTCGATCTCGGCAGCGCGCCCGGTGGATGGTCTCAGGTAGCCGGACAGGTGGTGGGGACTCGAGGACGTGTGATCGCCAGCGATATTTTGTTGATGGACCAGTTACCGGATGTCACGTTTATTCAGGGCGACTTTACCGAAGAAGACACTTACGAGCAGATACTGACGGCGCTCGCAGGTAATCGACTCGATGTGGTGCTCTCGGATTTAGCGCCTAATATGAGCGGTTTGCCGGAAGTTGATCAGCCCCGTGCCATGTATTTGGTTGAGTTGGCGACAGCGTTAGCAATTGGAACGCTCTCATCGGGGGGAGCGTTTATCACCAAGGTTTTTCAGGGCGAGGGGTTTGAGGCGTGGTATCGCGAGATCCGTAGTCACTTTCAGCGCGTAGTCACTCGTAAGCCTAGTGCGTCGCGATCACGGTCTCGAGAAGTTTATATCGTGGCGACGGGCTTTAAAGCGCCATAACGCGGGAGACGCCATGCCGCGCTTCCCGTTCCATTAGCAAGGCACAGTGCCTTACAAGTGGGTGTGCTAGGGGGCAGTCGCAGCGCCGCCGCCAGGAAAAAGCCCCTTGAAAGGGGGTCTACTTGAAATTGGGTCGATTGGGCCCAATAACTAGTAAAACAGGGGATGAATCAGCGTCTTTAGGGGTTACCGCGAGAGACGCTATACTATCGGGCCCATGCGAACATCGCAGGCTTTCAGACCGAGAGGAAGAGTTGTGAACAATATGGCTAAGAATTTACTGTTGTGGCTGTTAATCGCCGCAGTACTACTTTCGGTATTTAACAATTTCAACCTGCGCACCAGTACGGAGCAGGTGGGCTATTCTGCCTTCGTCAACGAAGTGCAGACGGATCGACTCTCTAAAGTGGTCGTCGACGGTTTGATCATTACCGCTCAACGCAAAGATGGCTCAACTTTTGAGACCGTTCGGCCAATGGTGGAAGACCCCAAGCTGATGGATGATCTGTTGTCGCACAATATTACCGTAGAGGGCAAAAAGCCGGAGCAGCAGTCTGTGTGGTCACAGTTGCTCATTGCGAGCTTCCCTATTCTATTAATTATCGCCGTCTTCATGTTCTTTATGCGCCAGATGCAAGGTGGCGCAGGCGGGCGTGGCGGTCCGATGAGCTTTGGTAAAAGCAAAGCAAAGCTGCTCGGAGAAGATCAAATTACCACCACCTTTGCGGATGTCGCGGGCGTCGAAGAAGCGAAAGAAGACGTCCAGGAGCTCGTCGAATTTCTGCGCGATCCCGGTCGGTTTCAGAAGCTGGGGGGCAGAATTCCGCGCGGCGTGTTAATGGTGGGGCAACCGGGAACGGGTAAGACCCTGCTCGCGAAGGCCATTGCTGGCGAGGCCAAGGTGCCCTTTTTCTCGATTTCCGGATCCGACTTTGTCGAGATGTTTGTGGGAGTCGGAGCCTCTCGTGTTCGCGACATGTTCGAACAAGCCAAGAAGCAAGCGCCCTGCATTATTTTTATCGATGAGATCGATGCGGTTGGACGCCATCGCGGCGCGGGTCTAGGGGGCGGTCACGATGAGCGTGAGCAAACCTTGAATCAGCTTTTAGTAGAGATGGATGGCTTTGAAGTGAATGATGGCGTGATCGTCATCGCGGCGACTAACCGCCCAGATGTGCTCGACCCCGCGCTTTTGCGTCCCGGTCGTTTTGATCGTCAAGTAGTGGTTGGGTTACCCGATATTCGCGGAAGGGAGCAGATACTCAAAGTGCACATGCGCAAGGTACCGTTATCTGAGGATGTCGAGCCATCCAAGATTGCCCGTGGTACCCCCGGGTTTTCGGGCGCTGATCTCGCTAATTTAGTGAACGAGGCGGCCCTGTTTGCTGCTCGGGGTGGCCTGCGGCTGGTGGGTATGAATCAGTTTGAGCTGGCGAAGGACAAGATCATGATGGGCGCGGAGCGTCGATCGATGGTGATGTCTGAATCTGAAAAGCGCAATACCGCCTTTCACGAGGCAGGTCACGCCATTGTCGGCAGGTTGATGCCTGAGCACGACCCGGTCTACAAGGTGTCGATTATCCCAAGAGGTCGGGCACTCGGCGTGACGATGTTCCTGCCCGAGGAAGATCGCTATAGCCACAGTCGTCGCCATATCATTTCGCAGATTACGAGCTTGTTTGGTGGTCGCGTAGCCGAGGAAATGACGCTGGGTAAAGATGGCATTACCACTGGGGCGTCTAACGATATCCAGCGTGCTACTGAAGTGGCTCGAAACATGGTGACCAAGTGGGGATTGTCTGAGGCAATGGGCCCGTTGCTTTATGACGAGGGAGGCGAAGAAGTCTTCCTTGGCAGGAGTGCAGGGCAGCCCGCGAAGGCCATGTCAGACGAGACGGCTTTGGCGATCGATCGTGAGGTGCGCAGCATTATTGATGAGTGTTACGCGCAAGCGCATCACCTTTTGGAAGATAACCGCGACAAGCTTGATCTGATGGCTGAGGCGCTAATGCAGTACGAGACGATTGATGCGGCGCAAATCGATGAGATTATGGCGGGCAATATGCCTAACCCGCCGACTGACTGGTCTGGCGACGATCGCGGAACCCCGCCTGACGCGGGCGATGCGGAACCGACAGTCAGCCCCATCGGCGGTGCGGCGACTGAGCACTGACCGACTGATTTCTCCCCCGCACGGGTGATGGCGCGCTCATGAGCACAGTGATCACCTGCGGGGCACGCACCCTAGATCTATCTCGGCCCACTATCATGGGCGTGCTCAATGTAACCCCCGATTCGTTCTCTGATGGCGGTGCCCTCTACCAAGGGGCTGCATTAAGTCAGGATCTATTGCTCAAGCGTGCCGAGCAGATGGTGTTGGACGGCGCACAGGTGTTGGATGTGGGGGGGGAATCAACTCGACCCGGTGCATCACCTGTTTCTGAAGCAGAAGAACAGGATCGGGTGCTCGGTGCCATAGAGGCGCTCACGCGCCATGTTGATGCCCTTGTCTCGGTGGATACCAGTACGCCTAGCGTGATGACTGAGTCGGCACGACTAGGGGCGGGGCTCTTAAACGATGTCAGGGGTTTTCGACGACCGGGAGCATTGCAAGCGGCGGCCGCCACAGGGTTACCTTTATGCATGATGCATATGCAAGGCGAACCCGACACGATGCAACAAAACCCTCAGTATGATGATGTGATGTCGGGCGTACGTCATTTTTTTGACGATCGCCTCACTGCGTGTGAGGCGGCCGGCATTGCCCGGGAGCGCGTAATATTCGATCCCGGCTTTGGATTCGGCAAAACCGCCGAACACAACTTTCACCTTTTGGCGCACTTGAGAGACCTGTGTCTGGATGGG
>CAJQKG010000168.1 GCA_905478845.1 uncultured Luminiphilus sp. | reverse complement strand
CCTTTGTATTTGCGATACTCATTCCACAGCTTTTCGCGAACCTCGGGGTCTGACTCTCGCATGGCGGCTTCGCGGAGTTGTCGCGCGACCACGTCGTCATCGTTGCCTGCAGGTATGTCACCCGGCGGCGGATACTTGGCGCCATCTGTTGGCGGTGCGTTACCGCGGCTCCCACCGATACCGCCGCCCACTGAACCGTTGCCCGTGCTGGCAACGCCACCTCCGAATGTGCTTTCTTCTTCGGCTGTCTCGCTTGCTTGTGCTGGCGATTCATTTGTCTGGGCCGTTCTTGCTCGATCGACTTCTCGCTGGCGTTGCTCTTCGTCGTAAATGATGCCATCGAAATCTCGGGTACTCTCCTCGAGCTGCCGGTCGAGAATCGCGACTCGCTCAGCTGACGTTAGTGGGCCTTCATTGCCCGTATTCGATGCCATGCCGCCGCCTGCACGCGTGCCCGGTCCGGACGGTGCCCGACCGGATGAACCTGCCGGCTGTCCTGCTGCAGCGGTTTGTGAGCGGTCGTTTCCAGCGGTACCTTGACCGCTGTCGTCCGTGCCTGACATGGACCCGTCGCCCTCTCCCGTAGCGCCATAGTCCTCATCAAAGGTGGGTAAGGTATCGACCATTGAGGGTAGATCCGCACTGCCGGCGACGTCACCAAAGCCCGGATCACCGGCCCCCGCTTCGTTGCCAGTCTGTCCCTCACCTGCCGTCGACGACGTATCGCCGGTGCCGGGTGTGCCGGCTGTGCTACCTGTTCCCGCAGGCGGGGTGGCACCGCTTGCGCCACCCGTGCTGGGGCTGCTCGACCCTGTGCTGCCGCTGCTGCTAGCACTACTGCTGGAACTACTACTTGAGCTGCTGCTAGCACTGCTGCTAGAACTGCTACTAGAACTGCTACTAGAGCTGCTACTAGAACTGCTGCTGCTCGAGCTAGAGGGCGAGGACGGCGGAGTCGGCATTGACGGTGTGGTTGGCGTTGTGGGTGTGCTCGCCGAGGGGCATCCCATCAACACCAATATGACACCCACGAGTGCCGATGCGATGGTCAGGCGCAACGCGCGCGTCACGGTCGTGATGCCTGTCGGTGAGCGGCTATTCATTGTAGTTGCAATCCTATTACGTCCTCATTGGGGGGCGTTGAGATCAAAAGACCACACCAGTATATCAGTCTCCACCGGCACGCCTGCCTCGTACTGAGGACGAAACCGAGAGCGTCGTATGTCACGCAATAAGCGGTCCACCTTTGCCTCATTGTGCACCTCGGGCGGGCTATCGGACACAGCATCGGGCGCTTCATCACTGTCGGCGGTTGTGTCCGCCTCAGTCGCGGTGTCGTCGCGCTCGTCTGCTGTGACCGCTTCTAGTGCGGCCTCCTCTGTTACGACCTCGTCAACGAACACTTGTTCCAGCAACGTGATTTTTCCCATCTCATTAATTTGCAGCTGCACCACAATGGGCCCTGAGTCATTTCGGCTAAAGGACGCAAACGGCCGCAAACCATCGATATCGGGCAGCGGGGTGACGGTCTGAAACAGTGCGGCGCGCACGAGGGGCTTATCTTCGGACAAGGGCGCTTCAGGTGGCGTAGGGGGGGGCTCTTCTTCTGGATCGGGCTCCGATTGCGCTGCCAGAGCCAGCGACTGTCCACTGCTCGCCTCACTCTCAGGTTCCGCCTCAGCGTGAACATCTGGCTGAGTGCTGGGCTCAGGGGGAGCGGTTTCACTGTCCGTGCTATCAAGTGCGATAGCCATAGAGGTCGTGGCGGGCGCTGGCGCCGTCTTTCTGACTTCGATGGCGGTACTCGGCGCTGCTGTCTCGCCTGAGACGGCCGTCTGCGAGACCTCCGAGTCTTGAGCGCTGACAGTCTGTGCAGCGACATCGGTTGCCGGTGTTTCACTGCCACCGTCTTGATCCGTTAGGTCATCGTCTGTTTTGTTTTCACCGGTCGCCTCTGCCAGCGCGGGATCCGCGATGTCTGCTGGCGGCGGCGTGATGCGCCGCCACGCGCGATCGTAATAAATGGCTGCGTCGGCGCGTCGGCCCATCCACCAGGCCCAATCGCCGAGTCGTGTCAGGTCGCTCGCCTGTTCGCCAGCATCGGCGCCGTGCAGCGAGTTTAAACCGTAGATCGCCGAGAGCACGGCCTCGCCGCGGCGATAAATGCCGCCGAGCGCTGAGGTCTGTCGGAAGCTGTCTACTCTAAATGCATCGTTAGATCCGTTGGCTTTTTGCAGGAGTGCAAACCGGTAATGAATGCGCAACATGCCCTCCAATGGCGCGAGCAAGACTTGAGCACGATCCCCATAGAGCTGCGCGCTTTGGTTATAGGCGAGTCGATAATATTCCCAACTCCTCGCAAGGTGCTCGGGGTGGGTTTCAGCCTCGCCTAATCCCAGCTCCCAAGCCTGCTCTGCCCAGGCAGCTTGATCGAGCAGTGCCGCAATCGACGCCGGTGTGCCGGCTAACGCTTCCGATTCCACACGAGCGAGGTAGGCCTGACGTTCATAGACATCGTCGTACAATCCCAGCGCCGCCAGACTGCGGATCTCAGCACGCAGCAGCGGGATTTGATCTGCGGCGTAGAGACCTGACTGAACGCGGCTAATATGAACGCCTCGTTTGAGTACTTTGGCAGCCTCAACGTGACGTTCCAGCGATTGCAGGTTCAGTCCCAGTCCCAGTAATTGCTCGGTCAAGCCAGGTGCAAAGGCGCCGGCGCTGGCCTCCATCGATTCGATGTAGCCACGATAAACGCCCAGCGCGCTGGGTTCCTCGATGACGGCCGGCGTGGGTTGAGGTTCCCGTGGTGTGGCCATGTCGATCACGATCGCTGGCGCATCGGTAGGCGCTGACCCAGATTCGGGTTGAGGGGGCGTCGCCATATCGACCACGATAGGCGTTGGAACGGATTCTGGAGCGTCGCTGTCGCCCTCCTGTGCATTGGCCACACAGGTTAACTGCCCTGAGCAGATCAGGGTCAGAGTCAGCACTCCGTGCTTGACTGACATACGACGCGTGTGGGCCAAGATCCTTCTCCGGCGCGCTCTTCGGCCCCCCAGTATAGAGCGATGTCAGGGCAAAAAGCATATCTGCGTTGCACCCCGGGGGCCCCTGCCAGCTGATCCCTCAAAGAAGACCTCGTTGGCGCGCCTAACCAGCCCCACTTTGGCATACCAGCCCGCTTTGGCATACCAGCCCCGCTTTGGCATAACAGCTTCGTTGCGGCAGAGAAGAAGCCGTCAAATCGCAAAAAAGTCATTATCCTGATCGTGAATGTGTTCGTATAATTCGCCACCGTCAGGGCATAGCGCCTGCTGGGCCTTCATGCTCAGGACAAGATGAGCCGCACTGTAGACAATCAGGTTTCGTGATATGGGTCAGTTTTTAGCACAGACAGCCGTTATGCCCTCAGCCGAGGGCTCCTGGGCAGCAGAGATTCACCGGGGCTGGCGTATTGGTTCGGTGGCGAATGGGGGGTACGTCCTCGCGCTGGTGGGACGCGCCCTGTCTGCCGCGCTGAACCAACCCGACCCATTGAGCATCAATGCCTTTTATTTGGCGCCCTGTGAGCTGGGCCCTGTTCAGGTTGACGTCGAGTCCCTCTCTGAGACGCGGAGCACTCATTTTGCGAGTGCGGACCTGCGACAGAATGGGCAACTGAAACTGCGTGCAACCGCCGCTTATACCAATTTGGATAAGCTCTCAGGTCCCGACTGGAGCAATGTCACGCCGCCTGAGGTGCCCCCGTTTGACACCGTGGCGGCGTTGGCAGCGTCGCATCTAGAAATTCACCAGCGTGTTGATCTGCGCTTAGTGCAAGGCCATGAGGTCTTTTCTGAGGGCAGTACCGACGGCTCGGGTGAATTTGTTGCCTGGCTTGCTCACCAAGACGGCGCGGCACCCGGACCGCTGGATTTATTAATGTTTGCCGACATCCTGCCACCCCCTGTATTCACCCTTTATGGGCCATACGGTTGGGCTCCCACGGTGGAACTCACGGTACAGGTGCGACGCAAGCCCGCTGCTGGACCGCTGCTGGCCAGACATTCCACCCGCTATGTGACTCAAGGTGTTGCCGAGACCGACACCGAGATCTGGGATAGCGAAGGTGATCTCGTGTCGATCGCACGGCAAACCTATAAGCTTCGTATGCCCAAGGCCGACTGATCCGTGCGCCATTCCCTCTCCGCCTTCGCAGGTTGACCCGATAAAGAGCTCTGAAACAAAAAGCCCGGTCTAGGCCGGGCTTTTTTGTGGGGCTTTTGTCATGAGCCATCGCGCAGTGCAGCGCGCTAGGCAGGTAATGCCTACTCGGTCGCGACGTGGCCACCGGGCCTGCGCAGGTCGGCGAAACCCTGCAGCCAGCCATCCTCGATCATCAGTGAGGTGGCGCGGCCGATAGTCCGTTGTGTCGGTCTGAGGTCATGGCCCCACGCCTCCAGAATCCGCTGGGTATCGATGCTGATGCCGGGTTCTATGAGTGTGCGCTCGGGCATCCACTGATTGTGTACTCGCGGTGCCGCCACGGCGCTGGCAATGTTCATATCGAACACCATCGCGTTGAGCAGGGTTTGCAGCACGGTTGTAATGATCAAAGAGCCTCCGGGGCTGCCAGTGGCCAGCCAAGGTTGACCATCTTTGAAGACAATGGTCGGGGTCATCGAGGAGAGCGGGCGCCGGTTGGGGGCGACGGTATTGGCTTCACCCTGTACCAGTCCATAAGCATTGGCGGCACCGGCTTTGGCGGCGAAATCGTCCATCTCGTTATTCAGCAAGATGCCAGTACCGGGCACGACAATATGGGAGCCAAAGCTGAAGTTCAGGGTGTAGGTATTGGCGACGACATTACCGTCAGCATCCGCTACCGAATAGTGCGTTGTATCTCGACTCTCCGCAGGGATCGGATTACCGGGTCCTACTGTTTCAGCGGTATTGGCTCGGTTGGCCGCAATGAGTTGGCGACGCTCATCGGCATACGCTTTGCTGATCAGCGCGTCGGTGGGCACCACGGTTTGATCAGGATCGCCGAGGTAGCGGCTGCGATCGGCGTAAGCCAATTTCATGCTTTCTATCATAGCGGCTGCTGCCTATTACTTGGCCCAAATGGGAGCTAAAGTAGTAGGGATAAT
>CAJQKG010000167.1 GCA_905478845.1 uncultured Luminiphilus sp. | reverse complement strand
GCCCAATCGCGTCTGCCACGGCATCCGGAAACTGTCCGCCTGCCCGGCGGAGCATGTAAACTCGATCCCGACAGACAGGCTCGCGGGTATCTGCAGTGCCTGCACTGACTCCGCATAACGCTTTTTACTCGCTCGCTTCGTCAGTGTTTGCGCAACCGATCTCGCCACCTCCGCCAGATCACCGTCGGCGAGGTAGGGGGCTAATTCGCGGCGTAGCGTAAAGTGCTGCTCACGGCTTGGGAAACGCTTCACTTCAGGAGGGCGCTCTAAGGCGTTGTGCAGGAGATCCGCCAGTGTACCGCGCAGGTCATCCACTTCTGCGATGACGCTGCTCAGCTCAAATACGGCATCCCACTTTTTGCTGTCGATATCTTTCTCTTCATCGGCCGTCAATAATGGATAACGCCTGATCTCCGCGAACATCAGTTCGAGGTCGGTATCTTCACTACTGTCTAGAGTTTGCATGCTGTTCCCCCATTGCTAACGTGGTCTATACGAGGGGTGGGGGGGGTGAGGTTCTCTTTAGGAGGCGGTTTGTCTAGGTATGTTATGGACAAAACCTAGACAAATTACCGATAAGGGCGATCTGAACAGGCGGCCGCCGCGTAGAAGTTGGACAAATCATAAACAGGAGTCAGAGATGAACGCGCCTATTCGTGCTGTATCCGCGTTGGAACCAAGACCATTATACGGCATTGGTACCGTTGCCAGATTAACCGGACTCAAGGCAGACACCCTGCGTGTGTGGGAGCGTCGGTACGGGTTGGGGGCGAGTCATAAGTCGGCCACTGGACGCAGACAATACACGCAATCAGATTTAGATCACCTGCAGTTAGTGGCGGCGCTAGTGAGTCAAGGCGTTCGGATTGGTGAGATTGCGGCATCGGATGGGAAGACGTTGCAGATGTTGCTAGAGCGCCACTCTCAGGGGAGCGGATCTAGGCGAGAGATGCCCCCCGCCAAGTCAAAGGTCTTGTTTATTGGAGCTGAACTCTGCCGCTGGCTTGATGAGCATCAAGGGTGCATATCGGGTGTCTCCGCTTTACTTGCCCGGATGCCAATCGATCAAGCGGTTGAAGAGCTGACCCCAGATGATGTTGCGGACCTGCTGGTTGTGCATTGCCCGTCGTTGACCCTGCAGCAGATCAGGGCGGTCGAGACACTAGCGAACACGTTAAAGGTCCGCCGGACAGTCGTGTTGTATCAGTTTGCCAATGAGCAGTGGCTCGCTGAGATAGAACGGCTCGGCTGCTTGGCGTTGGAGTATCCCATTGAGCCCTCTCGATTGGCATTTGAGATAGGGCGCACGCAGATAGAGAGAGAGACGACGGAGGGCATTGCCAATCTCTCGGAACTGATGCCGGCCCGACCCAGACTCTTTAGTGACGAAGAGTTATTGGCCGCCGCGGAAGAAAAAATCGTCATTGACTGTGAATGCCCCAGGCACCTGTCAGAACTGATCCGTTCTTTAAACGAGTTTGAGCATTACTCGAGCGCCTGCTCGGTCGATAACTGGAAGGACGCGGCGATACACACTGGGATTTATGCTTATACGTGTCATGCGCGGCACCTCATGGAAAAAGCACTGCAGTCAGCCTTAGAAGGGCGAAGTTTGGATCTGGAAGCTATCGCTGAGCAGACGCCCGTTTAATGTCACGCTCTAACGTCTGCCAAAGAGGGGATCCCCGGAGTTGCCATAACCACAAGCAGATCGGAGCGAGGGTCGGCATGAGCAGCACATTGAACTGATAGGTCACCGCCAGTAGGTCTGCGGGCGGCACACCCGGTGCAGCGAGAAACGGCGGCCCCACCATGAGCAGTAGATCTTTACCGACGATTGAAGCAAGTCCAAATCCCATGATGCACGTCAGCCAAAATAGCCCGATGCAAAATTTAGTAATGCTGTCTTGCAAGTTAGAGGCCGTGAGGAGTGCGGCGTAAAATGCAATCGAGTAGGAGACTAGCCGAGTATTGATCTCCAGCGCGATCTGGTTACCGGCTTCTTGTGCGGGGAGTATTTGGCCGTTTATTTCGCCGAACTGAGTCGTCAGCAGCATGGTGGCCCCTTGGAGTCCCGCTCCCTGCACGATGTCGGGGTAGAAGAAAGACAGCAATAGATCACACAGCCACACGGCTGGGCCGGCAAAGAGCGAGTCTGCCGCGTACCAGATGCCAAAGGTGATAGGCATCAAGGCGAGGGTCAGCACAAACTGGCGGCGGATCAGCACTATTGGGCTTCTGGCTTGGCGTAATGTTTGCCCAGCCACTGCAGGTAAATGGCGAATACGATCAGCACGTCTAACATGATTAATACGGGCCACAAGTAAAGGTGGAACCATTCAAAGACGGTGTAGTTCCATTGGCCTAGATAGAAGAGGGAAATGATCCTGACAACATTGAGTGCTTGAACGAAGAAAAAGCCGGCCAGGATCGCGACCAGCTTGTGTCGAAGTGATGCCGGAAAGGCCAAGATACCCGCGATCAATACGATGGCCGCTTCGACGCCATTGCAACCCGCCTCAATTGATACCGCGAATCCAGTGGCGGCGTCACGTAATATGCGTCCCTGTGCGATAACCGTATCGTCGAATGGCAGTATCAGCGCAGTACTGAGTGCGGCGAGAAGGCCGGTAAAGGGTTGAATGACCGCCTCTTGAACCGGCTTGAGCATCTCGATCGCGAATAGCGATCCGAGTACGGTACAAAAAATAAAGAGAAATCGTGTCATCAGTACCTACAGTGCAGAGCGGACGAGTATTATGCCGATGATAACCGGGCAGACCCATTTGACATAGAGCGGCCATATTTTCCAGAACCATCGCTGTTGGGCGTCGTCGTCGTTTTTTTTAAGTTCTGTTAATAGCGAATCGCGGTGCCATAACCAGCCCGCGAAGAGGCACACAACAATACCCAATAGCGGTTGCCCGTAACGGGTCGAAATCGTGATGACCAAACCAAAAAGTCGCTCAAAGTTCAGTGCGATCAGACCACTGAAGGCGGCAATGCTGGAGCCCGCGAGGAAAGTGGCACGGTGTCGGCTTAAGCCGTGTCGCTCGATCAAATAGGCCACCGGCACTTCGAGCATCGATATCGATGAAGTGAGTGCGGCAATGCTCATTAACACGAAGAAAGCGGTGGCGAGCCACAGTCCGATGGTGTCTAGGGTGTCAAATAGCGCGGGTAAGACAGTGAAAATCAGTGTGTCCTCAGACAGCAAGCCACCTGCAGCGTTAAAAATGGCAACGCCGCGTGCATCGGCGACGTACATGGCCGGCAGGATCAGAAACCCGGCCAGTACCGCAATACCCACATCAAGCAGTGCGACTTGAGCACCCACGGAGGGGACATGCTCGTTGTCGCTAAGGTATGAGCCATAGATCAGCATGGTTCCGACACCCAGCGAGAGCGAAAAGAAGGCGCTACCGAGCGCATCAATCAGCAGATCCCCCGAGAGTATCTTGCTGAAATCGGGACGGAGATAGATCGACAGCCCAGCCATCGCGCCATCGAGTGTTAAGACATACAGCGACAGCACGACGAGTGTTGCGATGAGAATCGGCATGAGTCGCCGAGACCAGCGTTCGATGCCATCCTCCACGCCGCCCATGACCACGGACATCGTCAGCACCATAAAAATACCGGTCAGCGTGAGGTTGCGAGGCGTGCTGAAGGTGATGAGCCAATCGGCGGACTGGGTAAAGCCGATGGCTTCTAAGGGGTACGACGACGCGAAGCCCAACATCCAGCCCGCGACAATGCCATAAAAACTTAGGATCAAGCTGGCAGTGACAAGGCCACCAATACCGGTGAGCATGCCGATACGTTTTAGCCCGGCATGCTGGGGCAGGGCGCTCAGCGCTTGCGCCATGTTGCGATGGGTATGCCGTCCTATTAGCAACTCTGCCATGAGTGCTGGGTAGGCCAGTGCAAAAGCCAACACCAGGTAGGTAAATAAGAAGGCGCCGCCGCCATTGCTCGCCGCTTGAGTCGGAAACCCCCAGATGTTGCCGAGCCCGACTGCGGATCCGGCGGCTGCCAAAATAAAGCCCAGCCGTGATTTAAATTCACCGCGTTGTGCTGCCAATGGGGGGATCCTTAAAGGGTGATTTGCTGACCACATGATGTTACAGAAATCAGGGTCAACGTGTTGAGTTTTCACTCTACCAGAATGCGTCTAAGGGTCTTGGGATTATGGGTTGGCGTGGTATGCTTCGCGACCTTCAGTATCGTCCCCTTGCCCGGGTGGTGAAATTGGTAGACACAGGGGACTTAAAATCCCCCGATCATTGCGATCGTGCCGGTTCAAGTCCGGCTCCGGGCACCACTCGAAACACATTAAAAACAGTAATTTAAGTAGGATTTTCCTCGAGA
>CAJQKG010000166.1 GCA_905478845.1 uncultured Luminiphilus sp. | reverse complement strand
CGTTAATGCCAGTGGAACACCCGCTGCTATTTTTTGGCCCTTGGGATGCGCTTGAGGGCACGGGCAAAGACATTGTTTACCCGTTGTTTCGCGATCAGGGTAACTCCGCCTATGTGCGCGATACCGGCGATCCGACCACGCCAGAGGGCGGGTTATTAGAGTGGGGTTATTACGAACCTTTTGAGCCGCGTATTGTCGAGGCCAAGGCGATTTCGGAACCCGAAGACGCCCGCATGTCGCCTTCTATGAATGATTTGACGCTGGATCAAGTCATCGAGGCCTTTGAGCGGTCCGTTGAGCTGACGCCAGTGCTGGCGGATTTACCTTGGGAAGAGCGTCGCTCTTTCAATGGGTTGCTGTCCGTCACGACGGATGGCGGATCGATTATCGGCGAAGCACCTGACGTGCGAGGCCTGTGGTTATGTGAAGCCGTGTGGGTAAAAGATGGCCCTGGCGCCGGTAAATTACTGGCGGACTGGATGACCCAAGGCCGCACTGAAATGGATCCGCATGGTGTTGATCCGGCGCGACATTATCCCGTGCAGCTGACCGACGAATTTATTCGCAACCGCAGTTATGAAGTGGCGCAAAAGATTTATACGCCAGCGGTCCACCCGCGAGAGCCTTACGCGTCGTCGCGGCAAATGCGCACCAGTCCGTTTTATGAGCGTGAAGTAGCGCTGGGCGGCTACTTTATGGAGGTGGCCGGCTGGGAGCGGGCCTACGGCTACGCTGCCAATGAAGCCACGCTGCTTCAGACCTACCGCGATCGGGTGCCGACGCGCGCTGCAGAGTGGGATAACCGACACTTTTGGGAAGTCTCCAATGCGGAGCACTTGGCACTGAGTGACGGTGTGGGCATGATCAACTTGTCTCACTTCGCCATTTTCGATGTGGTGGGTGCAGATGCTGAGGCCCTGCTCGAATTTTGCTCGGTAGCCAAAGTCGGCACCGATACCCCGATTGGTAAGGGGGTTTACACTCACTTTCTCGATCAAACCGGCGGTATCCACTCCGACCTGACGATTATCCGTCTTACCGAGGACAGCTTTCGGGTCATTTGCGGCGGTGATACGGGACATCGGGATTACGTTTGGATGAAGCGCATGTGCGACAAGCTCGCGTTGACTGGTGTGGAATTCGTCGATCAGACCGAGCAAATTGCCACACTGGGTCTATGGGGTCCTGAAGCCCGCGCCACCTTACAACAGCTCATGGACGACCCCGAGAGCGTCTCCCATGACGCCTTTCCCTATGCCACAGCAAAGGAAATTACCGTTCAGGGCGTGACGGTGTGGGCTTTCCGTATCTCTTATGTCGGTGAGCAGGGCTGGGAACTTTACTTCCCTTTCAGCAAAGGACTTGGCTTATGGGACGCGCTCTTTGCATTGGGCGTCACGCCGGTCGGTATCGAGACTTACGCCAACAGCCGGCGCTTGGAGAAGAGTTTACGACTGCAAAACGATGACTTAGAGACCGATTACAACCTGTACGAAGCCGGATTATCGCGACCCAAAGTCAAAGCGGCAGACTTCCACGGCAAAGACGCCTATGTTGCTCAGCGTGAATTACCCGAGCAGGCGGCCTACCTGTGTACGTTTGTGTTGGAGGACACGACCGACGAGAACGGTGTGGTCCGCTACCCGGTTGGACACTGGCCTTTGCTCGACCCAGAGACCCAAGAAGTGATCATTGATGCCCATGGACGTCGTTCCTACACCACAAGTGTCGCTTTTGGACCGTCTTTAGGCCAGAATATCGCGATGGGGTACCTCCCCACTGATCGTGCCGTCGAGGGCGAGCGGGTGCTGATGGAGTATTTTGGCTGCTTTTTTCCCGCCAAGATCGTCTCCGTCGGCTATGGAGCGCTGCTTGATCCTGCCAACGAACGCGTCAGAAGCTGAGGTGCCGGTTATCGCTTAACCTGGAGAGACATCATGGAGACTGCGCGGACGTTTAACGCTCCTCCCAAGCGCGTGGGCTTTTTGTTGATGGATCAATTCACGTTGATCTCACTCTCCAGTGCCATCGACCCTCTACGCGTTGCCAATTTGCTCTCGGATACCGCCCTGTATAGCTGGCATTTGATTGGCTCAGGAGAGCGAGATCAGGTGAGTAGTGACGGTATTCGCGTGACCCTCGACTACACCTTATCTGATGAAGTGGCTTTCGACTTAGTGATCGTCGTGGGCGGGATTGATATCGAACAAAGTGTACAACGAGCCGATCTGGCCTGGCTCCGCAAGCAAGCGCAGAAGGGCGTGCAGCTCGGTGCGTTATGCACAGGTTCTTACGCGCTGGCCAGCGCGGGGCTACTCAATGGGTATCAATGTAGCGCTCACTGGGATTGCTTAACGCTACTCACCGAACAGTTTCCCGCCATCGATTTCAACTCTCATCTGTATACGATTGATCGTGATCGATTGACCTGCACTGGGGGCACTGTGCCCTTGCATATGATGCTGGCGATGATCGCCAAGCGGCATCCTCAATCGCTGGTCGATGGCGTCGCAGACATGCTGGTGTGTGAACGACATCGGTCAGACGCTGAGATGCAGGTCATTCCGATGTGGTCGAGAAAAGCGGATATGCAGCCCAAGCTCAAAGAGGTGTTGCAGTTAATGGAGGCCAACCTTGAGGAGCCTATTACCCTGCAGGAACTGGCGGATTATGTCAGTCTGTCCCGGCGGCAATTAGAAAGACTGTTTTTAAGGCATCTGCACAGCACGCCTTCACGATACTACTTAAAATTACGGCTTGATCGGGCGCGACGCCTGCTCAAGCAAACGTCTCGTTCGATTGTCGAAATTACGTCGATGTGTGGATTTGTTTCCACTACCCATTTCAGTCGCTGCTATCGCAAATATATGGGGGTGTCCCCTAAGAGCGATCGCATTCAGGGGGAGACGCAGATTTACAAAATTTTCGAATCAGAACTGCCAACTGAAGAAGCAGAGCTACTGAATTAGCGCTGATCGTCACCGACGTTATCGCCTCACGAGCGGAGGTGCCTCGCTCAGCGCTGCGTGCTTCACGTCTGTTGGGGTAGGCTAACGCCTGCTTCGACCTGAACCCATGGCAAAGCGGATTGGCACCAAATTTGAAACTGCGGTGTTAACGCGTGCTTTTGCCGGCACCCTCCTAGTCTCAGAGAGAGCGGGCCAGTACCGTCTGTATTACTGGTATGAAGCATTGTCGCGCAACGTCCGCAGAAGCTCATGGCTCGTGCCTGACCGCTCTCTGCTGTTTTAATGTAGGCGCTGAGTGTGCCGTTAGTTAGGGCAAACTGGTTGCGGTCGACGCGCGCCGAAAATTGGAATGCAGAGCCGCCAACCGTTTGGCAATCGTTGCAATGGCACACGACGATCAGCTGGGTGTCCACTGTGGCTTCCCACGTCACGTCGCCACACAAGCAGGCGCCATCGACCTGCATCATTGAGTCCACCAAGCGCGTTACAGCATTTCGTTTGCGAACAGTTCCAGTACCTCTGGGTCCTGCACGCCGAGTAACATACTGCCCACTTCGCCCCGCTTGCCTGCCTCTTTCCAGACCTGCAAGCGTTCAATAATACGCCCGCGAGGACCGATGAGTGAGACATCATCCAGCAAAGCATTAGGCACTTTGGCCTCGGCTTCTTGCTTCTTGCCGCTAAGGTACAGCGTCTGAATCTCATCAGCGGCATCGCCATAGCCCAGTCGTGTGGCATATTCGTGATAAAAGTTTTTATTCTTTGCCCCCATACCGCCAATATAGAGTGCTAACCAAGGGCGCAAGGCGTCGTAGGCGGCGTCAAGGTCATCGTTCATTGCCACTGTGACAAAGGGCGCAATATCGAAGTCTTTAAGACTCTTACCATTGCCTGCTTTGGCAAACCCTTCTTCGATCGAGTCACCGATGACGGAGTATTTTGTCGGGTCCATCCACACCGGAAAAACGCCGTCACCGACTTCCCCGGCGCAGCGTAATCCGGCGGGCGTGATTGACGCGGTGTAAATCGGGATATTGTCGCTGGCGGCTAAAATCGACTTGAGTGGCTTACCGAGTCCAGTGGTCCCCTCTCCGGTATTGGGCAGCTGGTACATTTTGCCATCGAGTTCAACCGGTCCCTCCCGCTTAAAAATCTTCCGCATGATCTGGATATATTCTTTCGTTCGGGTAACCGGTTTGCCATAGGGCACGCCATGCCACCCTTCGACGACTTGCGGCCCTGAGGCCCCTAAGCCGACAATAAACCTTCCGCCAGACAGTTGATCAAGTGACATCGCTGTCATGGCGCACATGGCGGGCGTCCTTGCGGGCATTTGCATGATGGCGGTACCCACTCGGATTTTGCTCGTGTTGGCGAGCACCCAGCTGGCAGAGGTCACCGCATCGTTGCCATAGGCTTCAGCGGTCCACACGGAGTCATAGCCCATGGTCTCGGCTGTTTTAATCAGGTCCAGCGGAATATGAATATGTTTACCTGAGTAGCCGAGAAGAAATCCGAGTTTCATAGCAGTGTGCTCCGTGGAGTGATGTGATGAACCATACGCAGTAAATGGCACATCAGTTTACGGGGGAAGGCCCCCAGACCCAAGCGCAATGGTGGTCAGTCACCGCGGCGCTGTGTGAGATTGGCCTGCGCCAGATAGTGATCGAGTGTCAGATGAAAGCGTCGAATACGTGCTTCCTGATAATTCCCTAGGGTGATGCCCTTGCGAGTGGTCTTGAGGCCTTGCTGCTGTAAATGCAGATTGCTGGTGTCCTGGTCATACACGGCGCCGAGCCAAGCGAGCTCATCCACTTCCGTATAAGACTGTTCGACTTCGAGGTACACGGGATCGGGCGGGTCGGGATGCGTCGCGCCCTCTGCTAGTGGTTCTAGCATCAGGATCTCGAATAGGCAGCGATCCACGTCGTTGTCCAGGGGCCTAAAGCGATAGGCCATGGAGATCAATACTCCGGGAAAGAAAAAGGCGTTGGGAAAGACATGGTATTCGATGGAGTCGAGCATTTCGCTATCGGAGGCGGAGGAGAAATCCACGTCGAGCTGAGCGCCAAGCTCCTCGCGGAGCTGCTGGGCGCCCACGGCGCGCGCCGTTTCACCATCGGACAGTGTCCTTTGGGTGACGGGAAGGCCAGTCAAGAGTTCCTGCTCGGTGAGGGGCGGTGCACGCCATTTATCACCGGGGTAATCTGACAGCGCCTCCGGCGAGTAATGACCGAGGCTGTGAATGAAGCGACTCACATGAGGACCAAAAATATCGTACTGAGCATTGGCTCCAGTGGGGGCATCGTGGGTCGTAAAGTTGTGGTACGCCTCCATGAAAGCCTCTTGCGCGGCCTTCCAGTTCGCGGGTAATGCCTTTTGTACATGGAGCCGAATACGCCGATGACTCAGGGGAAAATGGGAAAAATGCTCGGGCATCACATCTAGCTGCTGCCAAAGCGGCGCGGCATGAGGATCAAGATTGATAAAAATAAAGCCTTGCCAGGTTTCGACCCACACCTTGAAGCGAGTGGGTGGCTTCACAGACATGCGGAAAATCCCACTGTCCCGGCACGTCTCTGAGGG
>CAJQKG010000165.1 GCA_905478845.1 uncultured Luminiphilus sp. | reverse complement strand
AACATGAAAAGCGATGAGGATCTGAGGGCGCGCTCCGGGGCACTGCGATGAGGCAGCCGACCGTGAAGCAGCTGCGCTATCTAACAGCCGTTGCGCAGCACCAGCATTTTGGGCAGGCGGCGACGGCGTCTCACGTAAGTCAAAGCACCCTGAGCGCGGGCATTTTGGAATTGGAAGAAGTGCTGGGCGTTAGCCTGATCGAGCGCAACAATCGCAAAGTGTTCCTGACGCCGACAGGAGAACAGGTAGTTACGCGGGCACGAGAGCTTCTGGTGGGTGTGGAAGATCTGGTGTCCTTGTGCGCGGGGGCGGGTGAGCCCTTTCAGGGGCGCATGCGGCTGGGGGTTATTCCCACGGTCGCACCGTTTCTGTTGCCCGAGCTGTTGGGCGAAATTCGCGCCTTGTATCCGGAGTTCAAGTTGTATATCCGAGAAGGACTGAGTCAACCGCTGCTGGCGGGATTGCAGGCGGGTGAGTTGGACGTGTTGTTACTAGCCCTGCCTTTCCCGGCAGAGCAGGTCGAGACGATGCCGCTGTTCGATGACGAGTTTTTGCTGGCCTGCCCGCCGTCCCATCCGCTGGCAATGCGTTCACGATTGACGAGTGCGGATCTGCATGGCGAGGCCTTACTGTTATTGGAGGAGGGGCATTGCCTGCGGGATCATGCGTTAGAGGCTTGCGAGCTGCGAGACTCCCAAATTACGATTCCCTATCAGGCGACCAGTCTGGCGACGATTGTGCAGATGGTGGCCAATGATATTGGTGTCACATTGCTGCCGAGTATGGCGGTGAAGGCGGGCATTACGGCGAATACGACACTGTGTGTCAGGCATTTTGATCAGCGTACGATTACCCGAAAGATCGGTCTCATGTGGCGAAAAAAGACATCGCGGCGAACCGAATTTCGGCAGCTCGGCGACCTCGTAGCGCGTCTTATCGGAGGCTAAGACCTGGGGGTTATCGCTGTTTCCTGCCGATATTCCCGCGTCGCTCACCCGTATGCTGAGTGCGAAAGGGTTTCTCACCGGGTTTCACCATTCGGTGCCGCTTAGGGGGTTGGCGCGTCGGGATAAGATGCATTGTGCCATTGCCAATCAAGTCACGGCGACCCATCGATTTCAACGTTTTCCGCAGTAATGGCCAGTTATCGGGATCGTGATAGCGCAAAAAGGCTTTGTGTAATTGCCTTTGCTTTAACTTTCTTACCGTGCTCATGGTGGCGCTGTCTCGTTTGACCCGCTTGAGGGGGTTGTAGCCGGTGTGGTACATCGCGGTGGCCGTTGCCATGGGAGACGGATAAAAAGTCTGCACTTGATCGGCTTTAAAGCGATGGCGCTTGAGCCACATCGCCAAAGAAACCATGTCGTCGTCTGTGGTGCCGGGGTGCGCCGCAATAAAATAGGGAATCAGATATTGCTTCTTGCCGGCCTCTTTTGAAAAGCGTTCAAACATTTCGGCAAACCGGTCATAGCTGCCAATTCCCGGTTTCATCATTTTGGACAGCGGACCGGTTTCGGTGTGTTCCGGCGCAATTTTGAGGTAACCGCCCACATGATGCGTTACCAATTCACGGACGTATTCTGGGCTTTCCACTGCTAGGTCGTAGCGCAGTCCTGAGGCGATCAATACTTTTTTAACGCCTTTGACGGCCCGTGCCTTGCGATACAAGCTGATCAGAGGCGTTTGATCGGTGTTCAAATTCTTGCAAATACCGGGATAGACGCAGCTGAGCTTGCGGCAGGCTGCCTCAGTGGCTTTGTCCTTGCAGGCGAGGCGCCACATATTGGCGGTGGGACCGCCTAGGTCAGAGATGACCCCGGTGAAAGAGGGGCTGGTATCGCGAATACGCTCTACCTCCCTGACGATAGATTCTTCGGAGCGGCTTTGGATAATGCGGCCTTCATGCTCGGTAATGGAGCAAAAAGTGCAGCCACCGAAACAGCCCCGCATGATATTCACCGAGTGTTGGATCATCTCCATAGCGGGCACTGTGGCACCCCCATAGGCAGGATGGGGTAGCCGTTGGTAAGGCAGTTCAAACACCCAGTCGAGCTCATCGGTTTCAAGCGGGATGGGGGGCGGGTTCAACCAAACCGCCCGGTCGCCATGGTATTGAATCATCGGCAAAGCATTATGCGGATTCGTTTCTTTATGAAACACCCGCGAAGCATGCGCATAGAGTGCTGGGTCTGCGGTGACGGCTTCTGCCGAGGGCAGTCTGATGACATGGGTATGAGGGTTCGTGCTCGCAACAAGCCTCACGGGTGTGGCCACGGCGACCTCTGCGTCGGACTCGGTCGCGCAGGACTCTGCGCTCATTCCGTCATAGGGGTTGGCATGGGCTTCGATGGTGCCGGGCTCATCGATTGAAGTGGAATCAACGATGGTTCGGCCCGCGTAGGGCGCCGCCACGACGCGTGCGGTCCCGCGGATGTCGGTGAGTTGGTCAATAGACTCGCCCTGTGCCAGTCGATGGGCAACTTCGATGATGGCGCGTTCGGCATTGCCGAACAGCAAAATATCCGCTCGACTGTCGAGTAATACCGAGCGCTTAACGCGATCACTCCAATAATCATAATGGGCTATTCGTCTGAGGCTGGCCTCAATCCCGCCAATCACGATGGGCGTGTCTCGCCAGGCCTCGCGCAGTCGTTGGCTGTATACGGTGATGGCGCGATCCGGACGCTGACCCGCGACGTTCCCGGGAGTGTAGGCGTCATCGTTGCGCCGCTTTCGGTCTGCGGTGTAATGGTTGATCATCGAATCCATATTGCCAGCGGTGACACCAAAAAATAGAGTGGGTTGGCCGAGCGCAGTGAACGCGTCTGTCGAGCGCCAGTCGGGCTGCGCGATCATCCCCACACGAAATCCCTGTGCTTCTAAGACGCGACCAATGACGGCCATCCCAAAGCTAGGGTGGTCAACATACCCGTCGCCAGACACGATAATGATGTCGCAACTGTCCCAGCCAAGTTGATCCATTTCCTCTCTCGACATGGGTAACCATGGAGCGGGTCCAAAGCACTCCGCCCAGTATTTCCGGTAATCAAAGATGGCAGGGGTTTCAGATTTCATTGCTTTTCCGCTTGTTGGCGAATGTCGGGGGGGACATCGAGTTCGGCACCGCAATGTTGACAGTATTGAGCCAAAAGACCATGGCCTTGTTTGGCACAAAGTGGGCAGTTCCAGGGCAGTGTGGGGTTGGGGTTGCGCTGTCGATTAAGGCGCTCCCAGAGTTTGCCTGTGATGATAGCGGTGGGCACTGCAATAATGGCGTACCCGATAAGCATGCCTAAACCCGCTACGAAACGGCCTGCCATGGTTTGTGGCACGAGGTCCCCGTAACCCACGGTTGTGATCGTCACGACAGCCCAATAAACGCTAACCGGGATGCTAACAAATCCGTGAGCGGGTCCCTCGATCACGTAGATCACACACCCAAATACGATTGTGACCAACAGGACCATGACAAGGAACACAAAGATGGACTTTGACGTGCCGCGCAGTACGGCCAAAATGTCGTTCAACTCGGCAAACAGCGTGACGAGTCGAAACACGCGAAAGACGCGCATTACTCGGAGCAATCGGATGACAGCGAGCGGTGCTGCCTCAGGGAAAAGGAAGGCAATATAAGTGGGGACAATGGCCAGTAAGTCGATGACGCCCCAGAAGCTTAAGATATAAGCTGAACGATTATGGGTGCTCCAAATACGGATCACGTACTCCAGTGTGAATAGCCCTGTTAAAACGAGCTCTAGCGTCCAAAAAGTGGCCCCAAGGTGGTTATGTAATTCATCAACTGAATCAAGAATGACGATGGAAACGCTGAGCAGAATCAGCGTGATCAAGGTGATATCGAAGCGTCGCCCAGCCACTGAACCAGTCCCAAAAATGATCACTTCTAAGCGACGTCGCAACGCCGATTGCCCCGGTTCTGGCGTATCGGAGAGTGGGTTTGGATGAAGCATTACAGGAGGTCCTTTAGGTCAACCCAGACAGCTGAGACGATCAGTGGCTGTGCGGTGGCCGTTGGATGAATGCCATCTGCTTGCATGAGAGACGGGTTGGTCGCGATGGATTCAAGGGGGAATTGCCCCAGTACCGCATCGCTCCCTTCGATGGCTTGAGGAAAACTGGCTCGAAACGCGTCGATATAAAATTTGCCCAGGTTGGGGGGTATCTCCATGGGCAACACCAATACTTTGGCGCCAGCCGATTCAGACAGGCGAATCATGGCGGTGATATTGTCTTGCAGTTGGCGAATGGGGTATCCCCTTAATCCATCGTTACCGCCGAGCTCGATAATCACAATATCGGGCTGATATCGTTGTAGCAACGGTGGCAATCGTCGCAAGCCGCCGGCAGACGTATCGCCTGATATACTGGCGTTGATGACGGGGTGAGGATCCGCTTCCTGTCTGAGTTTTTGTTCAAGAAGTGCGACCCAACCCTGCTCGAGTGCAATACCATACGCCGCGCTGATGCTGTCACCGATGACTAAAATGGGGCCTGGCGCACTGCTGGGGTTGGCGTGCGAGGTTGCGCTCAACAGCGAAATCAATCCAACACAGATCGCGAGTCGTAAGTCATGTGCGAGGGCACGCAGTATGATCAAAGTAAGTCATCTCCTAAAAACAGTACCGACCGCAGACGGTGATCTTGACATCCTTCGCGGCATCGACCTCGAGATTCCAGCGGGGTCGTCGGCCGCCATTGTGGGCGCGTCTGGGTCAGGTAAGTCTACCTTGCTCGGGCTCCTCGCGGGTATGGATATGGCAACTGCGGGACAAATCTGGATAGACGGAGAGCCGCTGGCCGATTTAAACGAGGATCAGCGTGCGAATCTGCGTGCGGAGAAGGTGGGTTTTGTCTTTCAAAGTTTTCAGTTGCTGCCTTCATTGACAGCGCTAGAAAATGTGATGTTGCCGCTGGAATTAGCCGGTGTAGCGGGAGCGGCAGACACAGCAGCGCGGTTCTTAACTGAGGTGGGTCTTGAAAATCGCTTAGAGCATTATCCTACCACCCTATCGGGGGGGGAACAGCAGCGAGTCGCCATTGCCCGAGCGTTTGCCAGAGAGCCTCGGATTCTCTTTGCCGATGAGCCAACGGGTAATTTAGATACGCGCACGGGCGAACGCGTGATCGAGTTATTATTCACATTGAATGCGATCTCGCGCACTACCTTAGTGCTGGTTACCCACGATGAGCAGCTCGCGAAGCGGTGCGATCTCCGCTTCGGCATGGTAGCGGGCGAATTGCAGCCGCTCTGATGAAACTGTCCCTTATTTGGCGATTACTAGCCCGTGATTGGCGCGGTGGAGAACTCGGCATACTGATATTTGCCCTAGTGCTGGCGGTCTCCGTGATTGTGGGTATCAGTAGTTTTGTGACGCGATTGCAATCGGCACTGATGTCCGAGAGTGCGCGATTCCTGGCCGCAGATCTCGTCATCGTGAGCCGATCAGACCTGCCAACGGCGTGGGCTGAGGAAGCCGCCAGATTGGGGCTGCAAACCAGTGACCTGCTGGGATTCCCCTCGATGGCCGTGGCCGATATCGACCATATGGCATTGGTGTCGATTAAGGCGGTTTCCGATGGTTATCCCCTGCGAGGGGCGTTGCAGTGGTCAGCTGAGCCGTATGGTCCTCTGCGCACCGAGGGCGCGATTCCACTGCCCGGAGAAGTCTGGCTCGCCCCCCGATTATTTTCGCTGTTAGCCGTCGAGTCGGGTGATCAGATCACGGTGGGTGAAACACTGTTGAGTGTCTCGGGGTCGGTTCGCAGTGAGCCTGACGCTACCACAGCCGTGTTTGGTTTTGGGCCTCGGCTGCTGATGAATACCGCTGACATTCCGGCCACCGGAGTCGTTCAGCCCGGGAGCCGGGTGGAATATCGGTTGCTTATCAGTGGGCCTGCGATCGCCACCACCGCGTTCGAAGATTGGATCACGCCACAGCTGCAAGAGGGTCAGCGCGTGCAGTCAGTCGAGGGAACGCAGCCGAGAATAGGCGATACACTAGATCGAGCGCAGGGATTTTTGTTGTTGGCAGGGAGTCTTGCTGTCGTGCTGGCCGCTGCTGCGATCACATTGGCGAGCCGTCGTTTTGGCGTACGTCACACGCAATACGTGGCGATCTTAAAGAGCCTCGGCGCCCAGTCCCATGAGATCAGTCGTCTGTATGGTGCCAGTTTGTTCTGCTTGGGTGCCGTGACCACAGTGGTGGGTTGTGCCTTGGGTTGGTTGATGCAGGAAGCGTTCATTTTGGTGCTGGGTTCGTTGCTGCCGTTGACACCGGGAGCGGCCGGTGGTCAGCCTTTTGCAATGGGTGTTGCCACCTCTGCGGTCTGTTTAGCGTGTTTTGCATGGCCCCCGCTGAGCCGGTTAGGCCAAGCGCCGCCGCTACTCGTGCTGCGGGCGGATGTGCAGGTTGATGATGTGCAAAAGCCCACGGATTTTCTGCTGGGAGGGGCCGCTATTATCGCCCTGATGTGGTGGTATAGCGGGAGTGCAACTGTCACGGCAGCGGTTGTGGGGGGGCTTGTCATGGTGGTTGCGCTCGGATTTTTAGTGGCGCGATTACTCTTATCCGGCGGGCGAAAAATGGGCGGATTCGCTGGCAGTATCTGGCGGATAGCGCTCGCTGGATTACAACGCCGCGGACGCGCTAACGCGCTGCAAATGGTGATCTTTGCGATCACCATTATGCTGATGTTGCTGTTGTCAGTGGTGCGCTCTTCTTTGATCAGTCAGTGGCAAGATCAGCTCCCGCCGGGGGTGCCTAATCACTTTATGCTGAACCTCGCCCCGGCTGAGCGACCGCTGCTAACCGAGTTTTTTGACGATAACGGGATTCGTTCAGAAGTCCTTTATCCGATGACTCGTGGCCGAGTGATTGCAGTCAATGACAGCGCCTTGCCCGAATGGGACGAGACTGAGAGCAGTGACGCGCCGCGACAACGCGGTGCGAACTTTACGTGGTCGGACACGGTGCCCGCTGGTAACGCGTTGAAAGAGGGCGACTGGTGGGACCCCGATACTGAAGAGCCGTGGGTGTCTATCGAGGAGGATTTCGCGGAGGGCATAGGGGCTAAGGTGGGCGATCAGGTATCGCTGCGCATCGGTGCTGATATTGTGCACGCCAAAATCAAGAACATTCGCGAGGTGGATTGGCAATCGATGCGCCCCAACTTCTTTATGGTCTTTCCGCGCGCTGTATTGGAGGCTTATCCTGGGATGTACATGACGAGTTTCCTGTTAGCAGCGGAGCAGAAGTCACTGCTGAATAAACTCGTCCTGGCATTCCCGACTGTCACGGTGATTGAACTTGACGTGGTGATTGAAGAGATGAGGTCGGTTGTCAGTCAGGTCGCTCGGGCCCTTGAGTTGGTACTGGCAGTGATCCTACTCGCGGGGTCACTGGTGCTGGTGGCGGGGGTGCAGTCGAGTTTGGATGGTCGGTTGAAAGAGAGCGCGTTGCTGCGGGCCCTGGGTGCTCGACGTCAAGTGGTGTTGGGCACGCTGTGGATTGAATTCTTGGTGTTGGGCGCATTGGCGGGGGCGTTGGGGAGTGCCGGCGCCGAGGCTGCTGCCTGGGGTCTGCAAACGGCCGTGTTTGACATGACGTGGACACCCACTGTGCTCATGTGGTGGTTAGGACCGCTATTGGGTGCACTGACGGTGGGGACCTTAGGTGTCTGGTCTTGCAGACGGGTCGTCAACACCCCGCCGGTCATTTTGTTGCGCGAGGTATAAAGTAAATAGGAGCCGCTCACTGGCCTGTCAGTCGAAGGTTTGAGGACACAGCATGACGCGTGGGCCGGTGCCTGCGGTGCGGTTCGCCGGCGCGGACCACTGGGTCAGTGGCCTGCGCACTCTCCGTTTTCTCCGGTGCGGTATTAGCTCAGTAGATGAGCGACCGCGTCCCGCTCCTCCGCTAATTCCTGAGCAGTGGCGTCCATTTTTTCTCGACTAAAATCAGAAATGGCCAAGCCTTGAACAATTTCCCAGTTGCCGTTTTCACAGCGACACGGAAAAGAGTAGATGAGTCCTGCCTCGATACCATAAGTGCCATCAGAGACGACACCCATAGAGACCCAGTCGTCATCTGGCGTGCCGAGCGCCCAGGTGCGCATGTGGTCGATGGCCGCATTGGCCGCCGAGGCGGCAGATGATGCGCCTCTGGCTTCGATGATAGCGGCACCACGTTGCTGAACCGTGGGAATGAAGTCGTTGTCGTACCAACCCATATCGATCTGCGCGATGGCTGGCTCGCCGTTCACTAATGCATGATGCAGATCAGGATATTGGGTGGCAGAATGATTTCCCCAGATGGTCATTTGCTGAATGTCGTTGACGGTTTTTCCTGTCTTTTGCGCTAGCTGGGTTTTGGCGCGGTTATGATCCAGCCGCGTCATTGCAGTGAATTGTCTGGGGTCAATGCTGGGTGCATTGCGTTGTGTTATTAAGGCATTGGTGTTGGCTGGGTTGCCCACGACGAGGACTTTGATGCCCCTGCTCGCGACCTCATCAATGGCTTTGCCTTGCACGCCAAAAATGGCAGCGTTGGCTTCCAGCAAATCTTTTCTTTCCATTCCTGGCCCGCGTGGTCTAGCACCCACGAGCAAAGCATAATCAGTCTCCCGAAAGGCAACCTGTGGGTCATCGGTACAAATGACGCCGTCGAGCAAGGGGAAGGCACAGTCATCTAGCTCCATCTTGACGCCGTTGAGGGCGGTCATTGCTGGCGTGATATCCAGCAGTTGTAGCACAACAGGTTGGTCTGCTCCGAGCATGGAACCCGACGCGATGCGGAACAGGAGGGCGTATCCAATTTGCCCTGCGGCTCCAGTGACAGTCACGCGAACGGGTGCTTTCATAGTGTTACTCCTTGGTATTGGGGGTTTTAACACCAGCGAGGGTGCCGGCCTCGGATTTTCCTTTCAGATCGTCTAAAACTCAAGCTTCTTTGTCATCGGAGCGTGTGCTAGCGACGCAAGCACGGCTTTTTCAGAGAGCAAGCACGGCTTTTTCAGGGAGCAAGCACGGCTTTTTCAGAGAGTAAGGCGCGCTAAGACGCGACAAAGGGTTCAGCGAATCGATGTTGTAGCGCCGCGCTCCGAGTCGCTCGGGGGGCCATCGCTCATCGAGTGATGAAGTATTTTGCGTCTCAGGGCGCTGTCTCCTATCATCCCCACTCGATCCACAACATAAGCCCGGTCGGTTTTGCTGCCATTGCGAAAACCACCACAGGCCAGACGAGCGGCAGATATTATCAGCGACTTAGCACACAAAGACCCCCGAAAAGGCCAGCTGGAGTTTAACAAGCTGCGCAAGCGGCTGCGTCGACAGATGGGAAAGGCCATTGCCGACTTCAACTTGATCGAGCAGGACGATCGGGTGATGGTCTGTATCTCAGGCGGTAAGGACTCGCACGTCATGCTCGAGTTGCTGATCGCGTTGCGTGAGAGTGCGCCAATAGACTTCGATATTATCGCGGTAACACTGGATCAGAAGCAGCCTGATTATCCTGAAGAGGTGTTGCCCACCTATTTGGAGACGCTCGGGATTCCCTTTTATATTCTGGAGCGCGACACCTACAGCGTCGTTAAGTCAGTGATCCCAGAGGGTAAAACAACCTGCGGCCTGTGTTCTCGTCTGCGCCGGGGGACGCTCTACGGCTTTGCGGAGGAGATTGGTGCGACCAAGATTGCGCTGGGTCATCATCGTGATGACATCGTTGAGACGCTGTTTCTGAATTTGTTTTTCGGTGGAAAATTGAAGGCAATGCCCGTCAAGTTGCGCAGCGACGATGGACGCAATGTGGTGATTCGGCCTCTGGCCTATTGTCGCGAATCGGATCTGGCTCGCTATGCGGTAGCGAAAGCATTTCCCATTATTCCCTGCAATTTGTGCGGCACGCAGGAGAACTTGCAGCGGCAGGAGATCAAGCAGATGCTGCAGGCTTGGGAGAAACAGTACCCTGGACGGACCGAAACAATATTTCGGTCGCTAGGCAATGCAGCGCCCTCGCATTTATTGGATCGAAGCTTGTTTGATTTCTCTGGATTGAGTGTGGAGCGCGATGACAGTTTGGGCTTGCCCGATATCCGGGTTGTGAATTTGTAATGGCGTTATTAGCCGCCGCAGAGGTCGCTATAGAGCGCGGCGAGCGTCGCTTGCTGCACGGCGTCAATCTCTCGGTAGACTCGGGGCAAGTGTGGCAAGTACTGGGCGCCAACGGTGTTGGCAAGAGCAGTCTGTTACGGGCACTCGCGGGCCTGGCACGACTCGGCGTTGAGGGTTCCATCTCTCGATTTGAGCCTTTGCTTTATTTGGCGCACGCCCCTGCGATAAAAGGGGCGCTGAGTCCCTTTGAAAATCTTCGCTGCCACCCCGCCTGCGACATCATCTCGACACGTGCGCAGATCGAATTGGCGTTGCAAGCCGTTCAGCTGAGGGGCTTTGAGGATCAACCGGTCGGGTCGCTATCCGCTGGACAGCAGCGTCGTGTCGCTCTGGCCCGTTTGCTGTTGAGTGATGCTCGTCTGTGGTTGCTGGATGAGCCATTTACGGCGCTTGACCGGTCGGGCTGTGAGTGGCTTGAGGAGTGTGTTCGTCGTCACGTAGGAGCGGGGGGTGCCGTTATCTTTACGAGCCACCAACCGAGTCGTTTTGGCGAGCTTCAGCAAGACCTGGATTTAGCGCACTATGCTGTCAGCTGATCGCCCTCATCTATCCTTGCTTGCGGCCTTTGGCCGGCAATTCCGTCGACACGGTCAGGCATTGATGGCGAGTCTCGCAGAGGTGGCGAATCCACTCCTTTTTTTCTTCATGGTGGTCACGCTATTTCCGCTGGGTTTGGGTCCAGACCCGACGCAATTGGCTGCTATGGCGCCAGGAGTTCTTTGGGTTGTAGCGTTATTGGCAAGTCTCATGGTCAGTGCGCGGATGTTTGCCTCCGATTTTGAGGATGGCAGTCTGGAGCAAATGGCGCTGGCGGCGCACCCACTGGCGGTGCTCGCGCTCGGTGAAGTAGTGGCACACTGGCTTGCCACTGGGTTTCTGTTGGCATTGGTTTCGCCCTTATTTGCACTGATGTTGGGCTTGCCGTCCCAAGGTCTTGGCGTGCTCGTGGTGAGCTTATTACTGGGCACACTGTGTCTAACCCTCATTGGTGCGGTCGGTAGCGCGCTGACCGTCAGTATTCGCAGGGGCGGATTGCTCCTCTCACTGTTAATCATTCCGCTCAATGTGCCGGTGCTCATTTTTGGCACAGCCGCCGTGACAGAGGCCGTCAGAGGCGGAGATCCATCAACTTGGTTGGCGCTGATGGGGGCTTTAGCCGCGGGCATGCTCGCGCTAGTGCCACTGGCTGTGGGCGCAGCGCTGCGGATTTCTCTTGATAGTTGAGCACCGCGGTAGGCGGGCCCTGTCGGAATATGAATTAGGCCTCAAGGCACGGGTTTAGGCGCTATAATGCAGCGCATGTGGACGTTTATTCATAAGTTAGGGTCGCCCCCTTGGTTTTTTGCATTCAGTGGCACCTTGGTGCGCTGGTTGTTGCCGGTGACGGTGCTGCTGCTAGCATTGGGAGCTTGCTGGGGATTGCTGGTCGCCCCCCCAGACTTCCGTCAAGGTAACTCCTATCGCATTATCTATATCCACGTTCCCGCCGCCGTCGTGGCACTGGCGGGCTATTACGTGATGGCCATCGCCGGCGCGATCAGTTTGATCTGGCGGATTAAAATGGCGGATGTGGCGATGCGCGCGGCCGCGCCCGTGGGCGCTGTGCTGACCGGCATTGCACTGGTAACTGGGGCGATTTGGGGCAAGCCGACATGGGGCGCCTGGTGGGTATGGGACGCGCGCATTACGTCGATGCTAATCCTTTTTTTCCTCTATCTGGGCGTAGTTGCGCTGTTTGAAGCCTATGAAAACAAGGCGGCTGCGGCAAAGGCTTGTGCGGTGCTGACGTTGGTCGGTACGGTCAATATCCCTATTATTTATAAATCAGTCGACTGGTGGTATTCGTTGCATCAACCGGCATCGCTTAAATTTACTGGGGAGTCGGCCATTGATGCCAGCATGTTGTATCCCCTGTTGGTTATGATTGCGGCATTTTATTTGCTTTTCGCCGTGTCGGTGCTGCTGTACATGCGGGCAGAGTTGGTTTGGCAGCATCGTAATGCGAGTTGGTTACGACAACGGCTAGGGACTTCCTGATGTATTTTGAATCCCTTGCTGCCGCGTGGCATATGGAGGGTCATGGTGGCTATGTTTGGTTGGCTTACGCACTCACGGCGACGGCGTTAGTGTTGATGGTGTGGTTGCCGCTGGCACGCCATCGCCGTCACTTGCGGTGGATAGCCGCGGACCAACGACGACAGGTCGCTGACAGCCCGTGATAACGGTTGACAGAACCTATTTTATTGTTGAGAGGGCTCGTAGTACCTTGTGGGCCCCATGAGAGATCACCCTATTCAGGGATTCACTGTTGCGCAGTCTGATATCCAACGGAGTGGCTAAGATGCACCCAGCTCGAAAACAACGCCTCATTTTGGTGAGCCTTGTGGTGGTGCTCTCGAGCACTGCCATTGGTTTGGCGGCTTATGCGCTGAGAGACAATATCAACCTGTTTTACCCGCCGGCAGAAGTCGTGGCGGGTAAGGCGCCGATCGACCGCACCATCCGGTTAGGGGGGATGGTGGTTGAGGGCAGTATCGAGCGCAGCAGTGATGAGCTCGACACCACCTTTCGGGTGACGGACTACAAAGCGTCGGTGGCGATTCGCTACAGTGGGATCCTGCCCGACTTATTTGCTGAGGGGGAGGGCATTGTTGCCGAGGGTCGGCTCGATGAAAATGGTGTGCTGATTGCGACGCAGGTACTGGCGAAGCATGACGAAAATTATATGCCCCCCGAAGTCGCCGCGGCGCTCGAGGGGAATACCCCACCTTCCGCCGCGCCGTATCAGCCATGATTCCAGAAATAGGCCACCTCGCCCTCATTATCGCCTTCGTATTCGCGACGGGCCTCGCCGTTATCCCAATGTGGGGGGCGGTACGCGGCAATATTGCCGCGCTGAATCTTGCGCCGACATTGGCTATGGGGGTCTTGGTGTTTGTGTCGATTGCTTTTGCCATGCTTGCCATCAGCTTTCTCGACGATGATTTTTCGGTCGCCGTTGTTGCGGCTAATTCAAACAGCTTGCTGCCCCCCATCTTTAAGTTTTCTGCCTTGTGGGGCAACCATGAAGGCTCCCTTTTACTATGGGTACTGATTCTATCGGGATGGATGGCGGCAGTGTCATGGTTCAGTCAAGGGCTCCCTCGGGTCATGGTTGCTCGGGTGCTGAGTGTGATGGGTATGATCGCCATCGGCTTTCTTGCTTTTTCTCTGCTGACCTCGAATCCCTTCGAGCGCTTGTTGCCCAACATCCCCCTCGATGGTAATGACTTGAATCCACTGCTTCAGGACCCGGGATTGATTATTCATCCGCCGCTGTTGTACATGGGCTACGTGGGATTGTCGGTGCCCTTCGCCTTTGCGATCGCGGCGTTACTTGGCGGTCGATTGGATGCTTCCTGGGCTAGATGGTCCCGTCCATGGACCAATGTGGCTTGGGGGTTTTTGTCACTCGGAATCATGCTGGGAAGTTGGTGGGCGTACTACGAACTAGGATGGGGTGGCTGGTGGTTCTGGGACCCCGTCGAAAACGCTTCCTTTATGCCTTGGTTGATGGGCACGGCACTGGTGCACAGTCTCGCGGTGACGGAGAAGCGAGGAGTGTTTCGGGCGTGGACAGTGTTGCTCGCCATTTTTGCGTTTTCACTGTCATTGCTGGGCACATTCTTGGTGCGCTCGGGTGTCCTGACCAGCGTACATGCCTTTGCCTCTGACCCTGAGCGTGGCCTCTTTATTCTGATATTTCTCGCGCTGGTGATTGGCGGCTCGTTGCTGTTATATGCCCTCAGAGCGCCTACTGTGGCGAGCCGTATTAATTACACGGCGGTCTCACGAGAATCATTATTGATGGTCAATAATCTGGTTTTCACGGTTTCCACCATCATTGTTTTGCTCGGCACACTTTTCCCATTGGTGATGGATGCGTTTTCCTTGGGCAAATATTCTGTTGGTCCCCCTTATTTCAATGCGGTGTTCGTCCCTCTGATGGCATTAGTGATGCCTTTTATGGCCATTGGACCTCTGTCGCGATGGCGTGAGGATTCTGCCGCTCGCTGGCTACACGAGTTGCTCGTTCCGGGGGCAGTGGTGGTGGTGTTTGCCGTCGCGTTGCCCTTCCTGTTTGGGGGTGAGTTTAATGTGTGGATCGCGCTGGCGGTGTTGCTCGCGGGTTGGGTTGCAGTGGGCGTGTTGAAAGACTTGTGGCGTCGTCTCGGAGTCGGTTCTGGTTATGGGTTGAGGTGGCAGGCGTTAACCCCCAGTTTCTTGGGGATGGCAATGGCGCATTTGGGTTTTGCCGCGGTGGTCATGGGTGCGGTAGTGGTCACCCAGTTGAACGAAGAGCGTGATCTACTCATGGAAGTGGGGGACGTAGAATTCCTCGGAGGGTATCGCTTTGAGTTGACGGGTTTATCCCGTGAGGCGGGACCCAACTATATGGCAGACCAAGCGGTTTTTGAGGTCACTCAAGGGGACCAAGTCATTGCGACGTTGATCCCTGAAAAGCGTCGTTATTTTGCGAGCGGGCAAATGATGACTGAGGCCGCGATTGACGCGAGTGTGTGGCGCGATCTGTATATTGCCTTGGGAGAACCGATCGAAGAGGGTGCCTGGGCGGTTCGATTGCAATTTAAGCCGATGGTGCGGTGGTTATGGTTAGGCGGTGCGCTCATCGGCTTTGGTGCACTCTTGACCGTCGCTGACAGGCGCTACCGCAGGCAGTCAACGCGGCACTCTGCTCCGATAGCGGAGGCGTCCGGGCTTGCGCGTTAAACGATTCATTCCTCTGGCCGTCTTTGCGCTGCTGGCGTTATTGCTTTTTAAGGGGCTGTCGATTGACCCCACAGCCCTGCCAGCCGCCCGCTTAGGACAGCCTTTTCCTGACTTTAGCCAGCCAGAGCTTTTGACGGAGGAGCTGATTGACGCGTCTGCGCTGCGACCCGGTCCTGCGCTGGTCAATGTGTGGGCGACGTGGTGCTACTCCTGCCGCGTCGAGCATCCGTATTTACTGGCTTTGGCCGAGCAGGGCGTCCCGATTTATGGGTTGAACTATAAAGATGATTCAGAAAAAGCTCGTCAATGGCTTGCCGACCTCGGAGATCCTTATCGCCTCAATATCGCTGACCGCGACGGGACTGTGGGCCTTGATCTGGGTGTGTACGGTGCACCAGAAACCTACGTCTTAGGCGCGGATGGCGTCATTTTACATCGGCATGTGGGGGTGCTGGATCAGGCGGTTTTTGAACAAGATATCGGCCAGTGGTTTCCTGCGCTTGCGAAACTGGGTCAGGCAAACGCTCCAGAGGGCAGTGCGCAATGAGGCGCTTGCTTTGCATGCTGATTCTGATGTCTTCTTCGGCCTGGGCGGTCATTGAAACCTACGAATTCTCGTCTCCTGATTTGGCCTCGCGATATCATCTCTTGAGTCAGGAACTGCGCTGTCCGAAATGTCAGAATCAAAATATCGCAGACTCCAACGCCCCCATTGCTCGAGATCTGAGAGTGGTGCTTTATGAGCAATTAGAGGCCGGCCAGAGCGATCAGCAGATTCTCGATTTTATGGTGGCGCGCTACGGTCAATTTGTCCGTTATCGGCCGGAGGTCGATCGCCAGACGGCTCTTTTGTGGTGGTCGCCCCTACTCCTGTTGGTGCTAGGCGGTCTGGGGGTGGTGCGCCATTTCCGCCAAAAAGAACGCCACCCCGAGCGTGGGCTGACTGCGATGGAGCGGGAGCATGTTGATCGATTGCTGAAGGACCGACTCCCTTGATCGATTATTTTTGGATCGCTGCGGGGGCGCTGTTGCTGGGCGCGATCGTGTGGGTGATCGTATTGCCTCGCTATTGGCAAAGACACTATCCCGCGGAAACGAACGAAGACTGGCTGCGGCTTAGGCAGCGCGAGTTGGCAGGGGAGTCTGAGCAGCTGCAACAAGAGGCCGCACTGCGGCTTATCGAGGATGGCGTGGTCGATGAGCTGCCGTTACCAGGGGCGCCCAAGGCTCCGTCTAAAGCCGCTCAATGGATTGGCATCTTGATGCTGACGCTCTCGGTCGTGCTGCTATATCAGCGATTAGGAGGCTGGGAGGATGTCACGATCGCCCGCGCGTTATCAGATGTTGAGCGTGCTCAACCGGCCGAGATTATCGCCTTGATAGCGCGGATTGAGTCGCGCGCGGAGGCGAGGCCTGGCAATGCAGATTATGCCCTGCTGTTGGGCGAGTATTACTTGTCGGGTAATGATCCGGCGGCGGCATCCGACTACTTTGATCGTCTGATTGCGATGGGCGCGACGGCGCCCGAAATCTTAGGCAAGGCTGCTCAGGCAGAATTTCTCGCTAATGATCGTCAGTTGAGCGCCCAGGCACGTGCGCGAGCGGAGCAGGCTTTAGCCATCAATACGGCCGAACCGGCTGCGCTGGCGACCTTGGGGATGGCCGCATTTGAGGCGGCGGATTTTCGCGCCGCAATTCAGTACTGGGAACGTCTGCAAGCGCTGGAGGCCCCTGGTTCTCGGGGCCATTCGATGCTGGCGCAGATAATTGAGCGGGCGAGAGTCGCGTTAGGTGAAGCCCCCTCAGGTGAAGCCCCCTCAGTAGGGGCTGGTGGGTCACCTGACGGCTTATCCGACGCGGCATCCGGGTCGTTGGGTGTCGAGGTGGTGGTCAGGGCGCCTGAGCGCACGTCTGTCCCAAATGGGTCGGTGGTATTCGTGCTCGCGCGCCCAGCCGGTGCCGAGCAGGGCATGCCTATCGCGGTGAGTCGTACCCAGCCAGACAGTTGGCCGCTGGCGATTCGGCTCGATGATCGGCAATCGATGGCAGGCCAGCTAATTTCTGAGAGCAAGGCCGTATCGATAGAGGTGCAGGTGTCGATCGATGGCCAGCCTGGCCGGGAAAACGCGCTGTACTGGGGGCGGGTCGACGCGGTCGAAGTGGGTGTTGCCGAGCCGGTCGTCATCACCCTAGGGGACCAATAGAGAGCTAATTCAGCATCAGACATAGTGTTGTTGCTCGGAAGCATATACACTACATGTTGTGTTTTTAGCTCGCTTCGACGCCGTGCGTGTCGACAGCGGACCTGATAGGTATCCGGATACATACATGCGCCTGAAATCCATCAAGTTGGCCGGTTTTAAATCCTTCGTTGACCCCACTACCGTGCAGTTTCCGGGCAATATGTGTGCGGTCGTCGGCCCCAATGGCTGTGGCAAGTCAAACATTATCGACGCGGTGCGATGGGTGATGGGCGAGAGTTCTGCCAAGACGTTGCGTGGCGAGTCCATGACAGACGTGATCTTCAATGGAACGACGAGTCGCCAGCCGGTGAGTCAAGCGTCTATCGAGCTGATCTTTGATAATACAGAAGGCAAAATTGCGGGCGAATTCGCAGCCTACAATGAAATTTCTGTGCGGCGTGTGGTGACCCGAGAGGCGCAGTCGGAGTACTACTTAAATGGCGCGAAGTGCCGCCGACGCGATATTACGGATCTGTTTTTGGGAACCGGATTGGGGCCACGGAGTTACGCGATCATCGAGCAAGGTGTCGTATCACGTCTCATTGAATCCAAGCCAGAGGAGCTCCGGGTCTTTATTGAAGAAGCGGCGGGCATTTCAAAATATAAAGAACGTCGCAAAGAGACTGAAAATCGGATGCGGCGCACTGGAGAAAATTTAGAGCGGCTGACGGATTTGCGCGACGAGCTGCAAAGGAATCTAGCCCACCTAGATCGGCAGGCGCGAGCGGCTGAAAAATACGCCGAGCTGAAGGCCGAGGAGCGGCAGCTGCAAAGTGAGTTGTTTGCCATTCAGTGGCGGAATTTGACGGCCTCAAAAGGGGCGGTGTCGGGAGAGATTGCCTCTTTAGAGGTCAAGCGTGAGGCTGCCAAAGCGGAAGTCACGCACACCAACAGCCAGTCCGAGACGATGCGGGTCGATCAGGCGGCCGCCACGGATGCCCTGCACTCAGCGCAGGAGCATTACTACAGCGTTGGTGGCGAGGTCACGCGCATTGAGCAGGCGCTGAGATATGCGCAAGAGCGTCGGGGGGAATTGCAGCGAGATCTTGAGCAAACGCGCTCCAACTTGCAGCAAACCCGGCAACACCTAGAGGGCGATCAGCAGCAGCTCGTCAAGTGGCAGGAGGAGCTCGGTCGAGCGGAGCCTGCCCTGGATGAGCTCAAGCGTGCCGCCAGCGCGGCGGCAGCAAGCTTGCAAGCTGCAGAGCGGGCTGTGCAGGTGTGGTCGCAAGGCTGGGATGGGTTTAATGATCGGGCTCAGGGTCCCAGCCAAACGGCTGAAGTACAGCAAAGTCGTATCGTCTATCTGGAGCAGGTGCTGACCAAATTACAAGAGCGGATTCAACAACACAAAGTCGAATCAGCGTCGTTGGCGACGGATCTGGGTGATTCTTCTGTGGAACCCTTGCAGGCCAATATCGACAAGGCCGATCGTGATATTCAGAGCAAAGAGCAGGATATCCAAACGCTACAAAAGCAGCTGACGGAGTCCCAAACCGCTATCGAGCAGGGCCGGCAGCAGCAAGATGCGATCAGAGCGAGTATCCAAGAGAATCGCGGACATATTGCGTCCCTGACTGCGCTACAAGAGGGCACTTCGGACGATCGTGAGCGCATCGCCTTGGCAGACTGGATAGAGACTGAATCTATGCAGTCATTGGGGACGGTTTATGCGGCCCTAGAGGTCGATCCGGGATGGGAGGCTTCGATTGAGCAGGTGTTGGGTGAGGCGCTGTCAGCACAGGTGCTAACAGCACCCGATATGGCCAGTCTGCCGAACGTCGCAGCTTTGCCGGCGGGTGCGTTTTTGGTAGATCAAGGGGCAGCGACAGGGGATAACCCAGCAGGAACGCTCGCGGCGCATGTGACAGGGCCGGCGGGTGTTACTCAGTGGTTGCAGTCGATCAAGGTGGCGGCCGATCTTCCAGAAGCGCGGCGGCGATGCGCCGAGCTTGCGCCGCATGAATCCATTGTGACGCAGGATGGCCATTGGCTGGCGAACGGCTGGCACCGGCGCAGATCCGGAGCGGATGCAGCGGCCGGCGTCATTGCCCGACAGGTGCAATTAGAGTCGCTTCAGGTAGTACTGGCAAAAGGCAATGAGGAAGCCAGTACCTTAGAGGCGACGCTGAGTGAGCTATTGAGTGCTCGCGCAGCGTTGGAGAAAACAGTCTCACAAACTCAGCAGAGTCTGCAGCAGTTGATCAATGAGCGCGCAGAGTGGGTCTCCGAGCGAAGGGCGGTTGCCACGAAGCTGGAGCAGCAAATACAGCGCCGAAACCAACTGCAAGAAGAAATCAACGAAAGCAGTCAGCAGTATGAGCAGGAGCAGGCCAATCTTGCGCAAGCGAGACAGACGCTAAGTGCTTCCCTCGACCAGATGGAGCTCGACCGAGCCGAGCGGGACCAACTGCAGAAAGAGCGTGTGACTTTGACCGAGGCGTTATCGCAACAACGAGAGTCTGCGCGCCTGTCGTCGGACGTATTGATGCGCTCAGAGCTGCAATGTCAAAACCTGATAACACAAGTGGCGACTCTGAAAGAGAGTCTCTCTCGCATGGAGCTGCAGCGAAAAAATCTAGAGTCACGCGAGACTGAGCTGTCCGACACCTTGCCGGTTGACCAAGATCCTGATGCTGAAAACAAAGCCAAGCTAGCGGAGCTGCTCGATCAGCGAGTCAGCGCAGAGGCGGAGCTTAATGTTCAGCGGGCGCGGGTTGGCGAGATTGAGGCCGCCTTGCGGGAGCTCGACAAGCTGAGACTTGCGCAGGATCAGGCGGTGCAATCGCTGCAGGCAGAGATCGAGGGTTTTCGCCTGCAGGAAGCAGAGAGCAGTGTGCGGCTTGAGTCACTCGTGATTGAAATTGAAAAGCGAGACGGGGTGCCGCAAGAAATTGCAACCGCGTTACCCCAAGAGGCGAGTGAGTCAGATTGGCAAGATAAAGTGGTGAGAGCAGAAGCGAGGATTAATCGTTTGGGCCCCATCAATCTAGCGGCCATTGACGAACACGCGCAAGCCTCAGAGCGCAAGCAATATCTCGATGCCCAAAATCAAGATTTAGAGACAGCGCTGGAGACGTTGCGCGCGGCGATTCGGAAAATTGACAAAGAAACACGGCAACGCTTCAAAGACACGTTCGACCAGATTAATGCGGGCTTTGCGGAATTATTTCCGCGAGTATTCGGTGGTGGGACCGCGTGTTTAGAAATGACAGGGGACGATTTGCTGGATACGGGCGTGGCTATTTTTGCTCGCCCTCCGGGCAAGAAAAATTCCACGATACATCTGCTGTCGGGTGGCGAAAAGGCGATGACCGCGATCGCACTGGTCTTTTCGATTTTTCAGCTGAATCCGGCCCCTTTTTGCATGCTCGATGAAGTCGATGCCCCGCTCGATGATGCCAACGTGGGGCGTTATGCTCGTATGGTCCGTGAAATGTCGGAGAAGGTTCAGTTTGTATTTATTACCCACAACAAAATTACGATGGAAGCGGCAGATCAACTCATGGGCGTCACGATGCAGGAGCCGGGAGTGTCTCGTCTCGTCACCGTTGACGTGGAAGAGGCAGCGCAGCTAGCCGCGAGTTAGGAGGGGCCCTGAATGGAACAGCTTTCAATCCGCGACTGGATGATCATCATCGGCGGCATGATGATCGCAGGCGTGCTACTCGATGCTGTTCGGCGATACTGGCGAGAGCGGCGCACTGAGCTGAAGCTGAACGCCCGGATCGAGCGCACGTCACCCGGCGAAGACCAGGCCTTTAACTTGTTAACAGAGCTGCCTAATGGGGGCGCTCGAATCATCCGTCGAGGGGATCTAGGTGAGAGCTTGGAGGCTGATGAATGGGTGGACATCGATGAAGCGCACGATGCGGACCGTGCTGAGGATGTTGCCAGTGTCGACAGTGTTGATAGCCCTGTTTCAACGGATAGCTTTGACCCAATCAATAGGCGTGACCCAATCAATAGGCGAGACCCAATCGATGTAGCGGTAGACGCAGAGCCGCATGAGCACACGGAGGTTGCGCCCCCAGCGATTGATACTGGCACTGGCGAAGATGCCGCTGAAAAGGCAGCGTCTTCTGTGACAACCGCCGAATCGTCGGCTTCTGCTGCTGAGAGCTCTCGGCGTCGCACTGTGAAACGCGTCACGACAGCTGAAGACCCTATCGCTGATGGTGAAGCGAATGACAGCGGCACCGTTGATTGGCTGGACTCGATTGAAGCCAATGAGCCAGATTTACCTGAGCAAGGGCGTTTGCCGCGCGGAGCGAATACGCATGTGTTCATTCTTTATGTGGTCGCTCGTTTAGAAGAGGGGTTTGCGGGCGCCACGATTCTTGAAACGTTGCTCGAGAATGATTTGCGTTTTGGAGACATGGACTTCTTTCATCGGCACGAGCGGACATCCGGTCGGGGAGCGATCGAGTTCAGTGTCGCCAATATGATGAAGCCGGGCGTATTCGATATTGATAATATGGAGCCGTTGCAGACCAGAGGGCTGATGTTTTTTGTGACCTTGCCGGGACCCACGGATATGCTCAAAGCGTTCGACTATATGTACGAGACAACGAAGCGGGTGGCGAAGTCCCTCGAGGGTGACATTCAAGATGAGACAAGAAGCGTCATTACGCGTCAGAGTCTTGAGCATATGCGGCAACAGATTCGAGAGCTAGAACGGCGTCTCCTGGTTCGCAGGACCTAATACGCCATGCCTTCCCCAGCGGAGGAGGTCGCAGAGTTAACAGCGCGTCTTAAACGCTGGGGAGCGGCTTACTTTGAGATCGACTCGCCACTCGTTCCCGATGCCGATTATGACGCTGCAATGGTTCAGCTTAGGGCGCTCGAGGCCGATTACCCTGATCTACAGTTACCTGACTCACCCACCCAGCGTGTCGGTGGAGCGCCCTTAAGTGCCTTCGAGACGATTGCTCACCGAATGCCCATGCTGTCGCTGGATAACGCCTTCTCGGAGGCTGATTTGATTGAGTTTCACCGACGCGTCATCGAACGCTTGTCAGTCAGTGAGATCACCTACTGTTGTGAGCCAAAATTAGATGGCGTAGCCGTTAGCATTGTGTACGAGGGTGGGCGGTTAATCCAAGCAGCGACCCGCGGTGACGGGGTGAGCGGTGAAGACATCACAGCTAACGTCAAGACGATTAGGAATGTCCCCCTAGCGCTCTCTGGGGACGATATTCCACCCTATCTTGAGGTGCGCGGTGAAATTATCATTCCCCGCTCGGGCTTTGAGCAAATGAATGCTCGAGCGAGGTCATCGGGGCAAAAAGTATTCGTGAATCCGCGGAACGCCGCGGCGGGCAGCTTACGGCAGCTCGACTCTGGCGTGACAGCGAAGCGCCCACTGGCGTTCACTGCTTATGCTGTCGGGGTGGTCGAGGGGTCGTTGCCCGCCTCTCATGACGGCACCTTGCGATGTTTGGCGCAGTGGGGCATCCCGATTTCTGAGCATATGCAAACGGTGACGGGTATAGAGGCTTGCGAGGTCTATTACGAAGAACTGGCAGCGCAGCGAGACGGGCTACCTTTTGATATTGATGGAATTGTTTTTAAAGTAAATTCGTTTGAGCAGCAAGACCGACTGGGGTTTATCTCACGTGCACCCCGGTGGGCGATAGCGCGAAAATTTCCTGCACAAGAAGTCAGCACACAGCTGTTGGGTGTTGATTTTCAAGTGGGAAGAACCGGCGCGATTACGCCCGTTGCGAGGCTCGAGCCGGTTTTTGTGGCCGGCGTGACGGTCAGTAACGCCACTTTGCACAATATTGATGAAATTGAGCGTTTGGGCGTTGTCATTGGCGATGTGGTGGTGGTGCGGCGTGCGGGGGATGTTATCCCCCAGATTGTTTCGGTGGTGCGCGACGATACCGAGCATGCTGTCAGGGTGGGAGCCCCCATTGTCTTTCCATCCCAGTGCCCCGCTTGCGGCGCTGCGGTAGAGCGTGAAGCGGGAGAGGCCGCCATACGATGTGTTGGAGGCGTGGGGTGCCAGGCCCAGCTTAAAGGGGTCGTTCGGCACTTTGCGTCGCGAAAAGCGATGAATATAGAGGGCTTGGGTGGCAAGCTCATTGATCAATTAGTGGATGAGGGGCTGCTTCAGTCTGTGGCCGATTTATTTCGATTAACAAAAGAAAGCGTCGGTGCGTTGGATCGAATGGGTGACAAATCGACTGAGAATTTGTTGTCATCGATTGCCGCAGCGCGCCAGACCACGTTGTCCAAATTCATTTATGCTCTGGGGATTCGCGAGGTGGGCGAGGCGACGGCGAGGTCTTTGTCGGAGCATTTCATGTCGCTGGACGCAATACTGGCAGCGCCTGTCGAAGCACTAGAAGACGTCGATGATGTCGGGCCCGTGGTGGCGCAGCATATTCGCGCATTTGCGTTTGATGAGCGTAACAGGGCGATTCTCAATGAATTGCACGCAGCCGGCATCAGCTGGCCCGACGTCAAGCTCGATGCGGGCGATGGGCCGCTTGCGGGCACGATATGGGTGGTGACCGGCAAGCTAGTGGCGATGAGTCGTGAAGAGGCTGAGAGTCGATTAAGGGCACTCGGGGCGAAGACGGCCAGCAGCGTGTCGACAAAAACAACGTCGGTCGTGGCCGGTCCGGGGGCCGGATCTAAGCGGAAAAGGGCAGAGTCACTGGCGATACCGATTATCGATGAGACGGCATTGATTGATGTATTGGAGGCACACGAATGAAGAGAATGGACTCGGGGTATCGCGTTGCGTGGGTTGCGGCTGCGCTATCGTTGACGGCATGTGTGACCTCGCCACCAGAGCAGGTGGATAACGTGTGCGATATTTTTCGCGAAAAATCCGGTTGGTATGAGGATGCGAAAGAGTCTCGTGCTCGCTGGAATGTCCCCATGTCGGTGTCAATGGCCTTTATGTATCAAGAGTCTCGATTTGTGGCGACCGCAAAACCACCGCGGAAAAAATTATGGGGGTTTATTCCTGGGCCGAGACCGTCTGATTCTTACGGCTATTCTCAAGCGAAAGAGGGTACTTGGGATTGGTACCAAAAGAGCACGGGCAATTATGGGGCCGATAGAGACAGTTTTGCTGATGCCATTGACTTTATAGGCTGGTACAACCACGTTTCGCATCAGGAACTCAATATCGATAAGCAGGATGCGTTTCGGCTATATCTTGCTTATCACGAGGGCCATGGGGGCTATAAAAAGCAAAGCTATCGCAGTAAAGAGTGGCTCGTTGACGTCGCGCGTAAGGTGGATCGACAGGCGCAGCGCTACAATAGCCAGCTTCAGGGCTGCGCGGAGGAGTTAGAGCCGAGGGGGTGGTTTGATTGGTGGTAATCGCCCTCGCCGTATCGCTCTGCCGTCAGCGGCTGTTGCGCAGGGGACTGCCGCTGAGCGGGGCGTCCACTAATTTGCGGGGAGTGCACGGGGCTTGGGGACAATATGACGGTTAAGAAAGTGCTAGTGGTCGAAGACGAGCCAGGAATTCGGGACATGCTTAGGCTGGCGTTGGAAACTGCTGATTTCGAGTGCCTAGAAGCAGGCGATATTGCCGATGCCTATCAGCAAGTTATCCACAACTCGCCGGACATTGTTTTACTCGACTGGATGTTACCGGGTGGCACGGGTATTGAGCTCCTGCGTCGCCTGAAAAAAGAAGAGGCCACACAACATGTCCCCGTGATTATGTTGACCGCCAAGGCGCATGAAGACAATGTCATTCAGGGGTTGGAGGTGGGTGCTGACGACTACATGACGAAGCCTTTCGCACCGAAGGAACTCATCGCCAGGATGCGGGCGCTGCTTCGACGGGCAGTTCAGGAAAACGTGAATGACGAGCTGCGAGTAGGAGAGCTGGTGATAGAGCTGAGTAGCCATCGGGTGCTCGTCAATGGCAAGACACTTGAAATGGGGCCGACTGAGTTTAAGCTGCTACAGTTTTTTATGTCTAATCCAGATCGCGCTTATTCACGTGCCCAGCTGCTGGATCGTATCTGGGGGCTTAATGTCTACGTGGAAGAGCGAACGGTCGACGTCCATATACGCAGGCTTCGCAAGGCGCTTCAAGCGGGTGCGCCGCACTACAGTGACCTGATACAAACTGTGCGGGGTGTGGGTTATCGCTTCTCGGATCGGGGCATCGCACTGGCGTGATGGGCACCCGCATCTTCTTGTTTGAAGCGCGGCGGCTGGCATTGTCCGCTGGTTGCGGTATGGCGTGGGGTGCGGTGACGAGTCAATGGCAACAGGCGCTATTCGTTTTTCTGGTCGTTCTCCTTCTCTTGTGGGGATGGCAGCTGGCAAGGGTGTATCACTGGTTCTCGCATCCGGAAGAGTTTCCACCTATTGGCGGACCGGGGATGCAGGGCATTCTTCACGACGTTTATGTGTTGCGCAGCCGAGCGATGCAAGCCACATCCTCTTCCCAGCGTTCGCAGCCCTACCTCAAGGAATCGCTGGCTTCGATGAGAGAAGCTGCTTTGATTATTAATAGCTCGGGCGGCTTATTGTGGTGCAACGAGGCGGCGGAGTATTTATTGGGTATCCAGTTTGCCACGGAGGAAGGACGGCGGCTCACTGAAACGATCTCCAGTCCTTCTCTCGAGGAGTATATCGAGGACGGCAACTTCCAAAAGCCATTGCGTATTCACCCCGGCACTGGGTCAGAGCGCTGCCTGCAATTTGAGTTTTCCAAATTCGGCGGGGATGATCGTCTGGTCTTTGTGAAAGATGTAACCGAGCAAGACAGACTAGAACGCATGCGTCGTGATTTTGTCGGCAACGTGTCACACGAGCTAAGAACGCCGCTCACGGTGATGAAAGGGTACATTGAAACGTTGCAAACGCTGATGCCCGCCTCGGATTTGACCTTGCACAAGTCCTTGCGCGTCATGGAGACGCAAGTGGAGCGCATGGAGCGGATGGTGGCCGACTTATTATGGCTATCCAGCATCGAGAATATAGAAGGGGAGCGAAAGGAAGGCCGGATCGATATGGGCGCTTTACTGTCAGAGTTGATCTCGGACTTGACCGCCGCTTGGCCTGGTAAAAACCTCGAGCTACAGATTTCAACGTCGCAGGAGATTAGAGGAGACGAAAACGAACTGCGTAGCGCTGTGAGCAACCTGATTGTCAATGCGCTGAAATATGGCGAGGACAGTCCCGTTGTCGTGAGATGGATTGATACGGCGGTGGGGCCTGCACTGCGCGTAGAAGACAAGGGGCCGGGTATTGCGGCCAAACATATCCCGCGTTTGACTGAGCGCTTCTATCGCGTCGATAAAAGCCGCAGTCTTGCGACCGGAGGAACCGGCTTGGGGCTAGCGATTGTGAAGCATGTGGCGGTGTCCCACGAAGCCAAGCTGTTTGTGGATAGTGAGCTGGGGCGCGGCAGCTGTTTTCGACTGGTTTTTCCTTTGTCTCGGATGGTCACAAGTGCGGGTAGTGCTGGGGCGAGCGATCAGCGCTAGGTCTTTTTGAGTGACCTGATAACATAGGCGTCGAGGAGTAGTAGGTCTGTCTGCGATAAAGAGCATCACGTTATGAGCCGGTTTTGG
>CAJQKG010000164.1 GCA_905478845.1 uncultured Luminiphilus sp. | reverse complement strand
AACGTTTTTATTCATACTGAGTTCTGACATTTCCCTTCAGTGTTGCGGTATTGGCAACCAAATCCAGCTCAAAACCCGCCCCAGTGGTTTTGCTACCCCGTCCGGTGAGTGATACTGCATCATGGCCTTCGGCGCGTTTTTGATCCATGTAGAGGCGCATTGTTTCAGTCTTCAGCGTCGCTTGGTTTGTGGCTTCATACACTGTGACCCCATCCTGCAAGGCAAGTTCACTGGAGCGCTCATAAAGTACGCCGGCATCTGCCGCGATATCCCACCGCAAATCGTTGTCACCCTGCGTTTGATAGCGAATACTTTTCAAGTTGGTTTTCTCACTGCCGAGCTGCCGTTCTGCCGAGCCAATATGCATGACTTCAGAGGCCGCCCCAGTCGGTGAGAACTGTGTTCTTGTGCCACCTTTAACGTAGCTCTCCACAACCGACCCATCACTTTCTTTTGGTTCGAAAAGAGGGGTAGCCGGTGTTAACGATTGCCAAAAGCTGACGCTCAATGCGCATCCTACGACGATGATGGTTAACCATTTCAATGAAATTCGCTCAGCCGTATGGGTAGCAGTCCCTGCGATGCTAATAAGAAATCGGCCAAAGCGCGCACGGCGCCTCTGCCGCCTGAAAGGGGCGCTATCCAGTCAGCCATATCTTGAACAGGCGTTGCCGCGTCGTTAGGGCAAGCAGCCAGCCCCGCTAATTTCAGTGCACTCAGGTCCGGTAGGTCGTCCCCCATGTAAGCGACGCGAGAGGCCGGCAGAGCGCGCTCGTCGAGTAACGCTTGTAGCGCCACGCCCTTATCTTCACGCCCCTGTACTAACGTGGCAATGCTGAGTTCTGCGGCTCGGCGCTCAACGGCTGCAGAGACCCTACCCGTGATAATGGCGACCTCGATCCCGCTTTTTTGCAGTAATTTGATACCCAATCCGTCTTTGATATTGAACGATTTGATTTCGTCTTGATTGCCTGCTCCGTAAAGCAGTGAGCCGTCGGTCAGGACTCCGTCAACATCGAGTACCAGTAATTGAATGTCCTCTGCTTTCTGAGCGGCTCGACCGTTCATGAGATACCTGCTTTGAGTAAGCCGAGTAGGGTGACGACACCGTGCACGGCGCCCTGCTCATTGACGATGACCAGGGCGCTAATTTTATGGCGCTCCATCATGCTCATCGCTTCCGCGGCTAACATCTCTTCGGTTGCAGTTTGCGCGCCGAGGGTCATGGCGCTCATCAGCGGCGTGCTCTGAAGGTCTTTCTGGTCAGCCACCGCCCGCCGAAGATCACCGTCGGTAAACACCCCGGACAAACTATCACGCTCGTCGACCACGGTGGTCATGCCAAGCCCTTTTTCAGTCATTTCATACAGCGCATCGATCAGGGCCGCCGAAGTCGATACTTTGGGTATTTCTGCTCCGCTGACCATGACATCGCTGACGCGTAACAACAGTTGTCGGCCCAGCGCGCCGCCCGGATGTGAAAAGGCGAATTCCTCGGCGGTGAAGCCTCTGGCCTCAAGTGCCGCAATGGCTAACGCGTCGCCCATCACCAGTGCTGCAGTGGTGCTGGCCGTGGGGGCGAGATTCAGTGGGCAAGCCTCAGTTTTGATCGCCGCCAGCAAGTGAACATCTGACGCCCGTGCCAGTTCAGAGGTCGCATCACCGGTAATGCTGATGAGAGAGATATTCAGTCTTTTGATCAGTGGTAATAAAGTGAGAATTTCGCTGGTGCCGCCGCTATTCGACAATGCCAAGACACAATCGTTACGGGTGATCATCCCCATATCTCCGTGAGAGGCTTCTCCTGGATGAACAAAAAATGCGGGCGTGCCAGTGCTCGCTAGTGTGGCAGCGATCTTGCCGGCGATATGGCCGCTCTTACCCATGCCCGTGACGATCACCCTGCCTTCTGTCGCCATTATGCAGCGGCAGGCCGCACCAAAGTCCGAGCCAATCGAGCGCCCCAATTCAGACACTGCTTGGCTCTCTAGCGCAATGGTGCGCCGAGCGGATTCGATAAAAAAATGATCGTCTTGTGAAGCCATGGTTAGGGTGTCGTGAAAAGCCAAAGATAATAGGCAATGTAAAGTGCCAGCAGAACCATTCCGGTGTTGCGTGTCAACGTACTCACACCAGAGTGTCTATTCCAACCGTACAGCGCTGCGAGAGCAAGTACGAGAGTTGTGACAAATACCGCTACCAAATCGCGGTGCAACACCTCAGCTTGCAGATTTAGAGTCCCCCAGAAGCCGGGAATGGCCAGCACTAGCAGCAGATTGAACATATTGGAGCCAATAATCGCGCCAATGGCCATATCCGCCTTACCCTTGAGTGCGCTCATCACCGAAGCGGCCATTTCGGGCAAACTGGTGCCAACGGCAACAACGGTTAACCCAATGACGAGCTCTGATACGCCCAGCGAGGCGGCGATCTGTGATGCAGCCCAGACTAAAGCGCGCGAGGAGGCGATCAACACGCCCAAACCACCGAGGAAGGTGAGCCACGCGGCGACAGGGGACAGCGGTGGAATGGCGGGTGCTTCGCTCTCGCTATTAGGCTGCTGTCCGTGTCGAATAATGTAAAGAAAGAACAGCCCCAGTGCGACCAGCAGTACGAGGCTGTCACCGCGCGAGAGAGCCAGGTCGAACAGCAAGGCGGCAGCCAGCATGATCGCCAAAACGAGCAGGGGCAGATCGATGAAGGTTGTATTTTTCCCGAGGGTAATTGAGGTGACTAACAGCGTGATGCCCAGCACTAGGCCGACATTGGCAATATTGGAGCCCAGCGCGTTCCCGACAGCCAGATCGCCAGACCCTGACCATGCTGACATGACGGAAATCAAAATTTCGGGCGCAGATGTCCCCACTGACACAATCGTCAGTCCGATCATCATGGGCGTGAGACCGGCTCGCTGCGCAATCGCCGAGGCGCCGTCTACGAATTTATCTGCACTCCAGACCAGAGCGACCAAGCCGATGACAATGACCGCCGAGAACCACAACACTATCTCTGTCCTTATTTCTTCCATAATCCGGGCAAGTCGCCCGCCCGCTGATCGGGTATCATGGCACATCACTGAGCAACGCTTGAGTCTGGCAGAGAGCTGACAAACCGAGAGGGCCTGAGTTTAACCCAGTCTATGTCGGCAGGTGCAGTGGAGAGGGTATTTAGGCGTTGTGGAAAATGTTTGGCGAGGGTTTTTTTTCTCGAAAAGGTCGGAGGTTATCGTGTATCGCAATCTAGTATGGCTGCCATTGGCCACTCTGATAGGGTTATTGTCGGCCTTTTCGGTGGCCGGTGCGTCGGATGAAGCCACCACGGCTGTCGGTCCAGCGGAGGTTATCTCAGGTGTGACGGCAGAGGTGATGAGCGTTGTTGCTGAGGCCAATACCTATTTTGAGTCGGATCCTGAGCGCTATTACCGAGAGATCGATGATGCGCTGGCAAGTCTGGTTGATTGCCTGCCCAGTTGGTCTAACGACTTTCCACGGCTGTAATACTGTCCCATCACCGCCGTCGCGAAGCCACGCCAATCAACCAG
>CAJQKG010000163.1 GCA_905478845.1 uncultured Luminiphilus sp. | reverse complement strand
CTGTCTTACCCCATTGGGCTTCGCGCCGTGGGCGCTCGGTGCCAAATACTCCTGCAGTCGCATTTGGTCGAGCCGCCGACCTCTACCATGTCAAGGCCGATTGGCCGCACCAAGACACGCGTGGACACATTAGAATTCGTCAGGCCGAAGGGTTCACTAACCCAAGCTGACGGCTTGGAGCCCTGCAGAGTGTTCATCCGCGGCTTATCGGGGTTGCCATCAGTCCTGCCACAGCCGTCTCCTGCGGAGTTATGGCTGCGACGTCCTTGGTTGTATGTGGCGTGATGATTTAATGCGAATCTTAAAATGATTCGGCCTAATCTGGACGAGAAGGACGCGGCGTGAGTAATAACCCCGATAGGGCCAGCACCGCGCAGCCCAGCATAATCAGCGCGGGCTCGAGTAGTCGGCCTGCGTAGAGCCTGCCGGCGACGACCCCTACGCCCGATGCGAGCAGCGCATGGGTGAAGCCATACACGGCAGACGCGGAGCCTGCGAGCTGTGGGAACAACGAAATGGCCCCCATAGAGGCATTGGCGGCGGTGAGGCCGACACCAAGGAAAAATAGCGAGGACAGCATGCCCAGCGTATACACGTACTCGCCGGCATAGGGGGCCATTGCCGCAATGCAGGCTGCTGATGCCAGGCTCACCAAGAGTCCCGCCTTTAAGGTTTGATCCATGCCATAACGCATGACGATCTTGGCGTTGATCAAGCTACCCGTCATGAAACCAAAAACAGTGAGTGCAAAGGCGTAACCAAAGAGGGCAGTGGGAATATCAAAAACATCGGGCAAAAAGTACGCCACGGTGGAGAGGTAGCAAAACAGGGCGGCAAACGAAAATGACCCCGCAATTTGGTAACCCAAATAGGTGGGGTTAGAGAGCATCAGTGAAAATGACTGCAGGATTTTGGTCATGGTGAGGCGATCTGTTTCCGGGGGTGGCGCGGATTCAGGCAGTCGTGTCAGAGCCAGGAGGATGACCAGTGCGAACACCGCCAGCGCAACGAAGACGGCAGGCCACGAAAAGACGGTGAGAATAAGCGCGCCGATACTCGGGGCCACCATGGGGATCACTGCCATGGCGCCCGATAAAGTCGACATGACCTGTGAGGCGCGATTGCCTTGGTAGCGATCTCTGACGATGGCGCGTGCGATAACAGGACCACTGGCGGCGGCGATACCCTGTAGCCCGCGCATCAACCACATCAAGTCCATATCGCGTGCCATCGCACACAGTATCGAGGTCGTCAAAAATAAAAAGGTACCGGCGCGTACGACGGGCAGCCTGCCAAATTGATCAGAGAGCGGTCCGAAGATAAGCTGGCCCAAGGCCAGGCCCACCATGAAAATACTGAGCGTTAATTGTCCATCCGCTTCTGTTGCGCCCAGATCGCGAATCATGGCGGGGATCGCGGGTAAATAGAGATCGGTGGCAATAGCTGCGTAGGCAACCAAGCCTACTAGTGTGAGGTAGGTGAGGGCTTCGCTGCGTCTTGTGGGCGGTGTCAATTAACCGTCGGGGATTGCAGCTCTACCACTGGGCAACTCTCCGGTACAAAAAACTGGCCGTTCTCAGCATCCATCACGTCGAGACCAATCGCTTTATTGTTGGAGAAAAGCGCGACGCGCAAGACGTAGGTGGTGTGCTTGTTTTTCATTTCCATCAGTTGAAACAGTTGTACCTCTGCGCCTTCTTCGCCCGCTGCTTGCGTAGCAACTTGCTCCATGTAGGTTTTCGCCTGCTTTGCTTCCATGGGTGTGAGGGGTTTTGCGAGAATGGCATCGAGCATGGCACTGATTGAGGCTTGATTGTAATCAGCGAGTAATGTGGTGTTTACAACAGAGTTTAGCTCGGTCATGTTGTCTCCAAAACGGTTTGGCAGCGCGAAACGGGCGCGAGTGTAGCACAGCAAAAGTGAGTCAGTTCAAGCCGCTAAAGTAATACTTTAAGTTGCGCCTGCAAGATCCTGAGGAGTCCGTAGCAATGCAGGGGGTGCCTTGACCTTTGCCCCCAGTGAACCTAAGCTTCGCGACCTCCGCCCGTAGCTCAGCTGGATAGAGCACCAGGCTTCGAACCTGGGTGTCGGGAGTTCGAATCTCTCCGGGCGGGCCAGTTTAGGATTCTCTATCGTTTTCAGGACCCTTTGCCTTTTTCAGGGCCCCCTGTCGTTTTCAGAATAATGTATCGCGTAAGCGGGGTGATCGGCCAGCCGCTCATGAGGTAGGCTGTCGTCTTAATCTAGGCAGGTCGCAGGTCAGTTCATGAACCGTTCCATCCTCTTGGCCATTGCTTTGTCTGTGCCGGTATTCTATGCCTTGCTACGCGGTGACTTTCTGATCGTTTTATTTGCCGTGATTGCAGCCTACGTCATTCACACGCTGCTCAGCTAGCAATACCACCAGGCACTACGCTGAAGAAGGTTTTCGCCGTCTCAGCAGCCGCCACCAGGTGCGGTGTCGCCCTAACACTAGTAGCGCTATAACACCGTATCGAGTGACGGGCGTTATGTGTCGCCTTCGGGCGTCTTTTCCTTCTGTAATCGGTGCCTTACACTGGTAAAGGTTTAAACAAAAAGAAGAGGGAAAATATGAAGGTTTTGATATTACTAGTCGCGTCTCTTTACACCACCGTTACGCTCGCAGATGGCCATAGTGCCGCGCCAGTAGCCGGTGAAGGGGCATTTGTTACGTTGATGGTCAAGGCCCAAGATCCGACATCTTATATTGAAATGTTAAAAAAGAATCCGGCACCATTTGAGGCGATCGGCTCTTCTGTGGCGGGTGCCTGTGTCACCAAAACGGGTGCCGATTATCCGGGGCAAATGTTCGTTTGGAATGCCTTTGACTCGGTGGAGCAAGCAATGGCTGCCACTGACGCTTATGACCCGATGAAACCCACACCACAGCTCTCCGCCATACGAGAGGTGCAATACAATGCGATGTTTAAGCCCCTGAAGCATTTTGATCTAGCGCCTAATTCTGAGCGGCTGTGGCGTCTCGACATATCGCCGGCTAACGTAGCGCCTTTCGTCAATAAGATGATCGAGTTAGAGACGGCGCTGCGCGACGCGGGCCACGATATGAATATCGGCGTATTTCAGCCGATTGGCGGAGGGTCTCACGAAACCATTCATCTACGAGCCGTCAGTCCGACCTATGCTGATTCGGGCAAGGTGATTGATGAGGCGTTTGCGGGCGCCGGGTGGATGAGCATTTGGGCCGACGCGATGGCGCTGGTCGACGAGGTCGTCTCCGACAATTTTGAGCAGTGTCAGATCATTTATACCGCTAGCTAACCGTCACAAAAGCAGACCCTCTCCCCGCGCTGGCGGGAAGAGGGAACTCGGATCAGGGGGAGCCGGCTTCCGCATCGAGTGGCACCACTGGGTCAGAGATTTGGTAGCGGTCAAACTTTGCCCTTGGCTTGATGATGTCCACGTTCCGCTTGCCGTCGAAGCGCTTCAGTAGCGTGGAGAATTTTTTAAATCGCGCAAATACCAACCCGCTGCGGTCTCCGTTTGCAATGACGCCTTTGA
>CAJQKG010000162.1 GCA_905478845.1 uncultured Luminiphilus sp. | reverse complement strand
TACGACACCGTCACTTTTGCCTTGCTCAATGACTGCGACGATCGCTATGAGCAGCAAGCGTGGCGTGCAGCGGTGGCTTATCAGGAGGACGCTCATTCTTTAGAACTCAGTGCGGCTTCCAGTGATACGGAGCGCGCGTTCTTCTCGGCCGGGCTGCTGTCTTTTGGAACGACCGGCGAGATTAATGCGCTGTCTTTATTGGGAACTTGGCGGGCGTCGCCCAATACGCGCGTCACTTACGGCGCAGAAGAAGAAAAACAAAAATTGGATGATGGGGCCACAGGCAGAGAACGCGATAACACTGGTCTCTATCTCGAGATTCAGCAGCAATGGCTTGATGGCGTCATCACCGCTGGCTGGCGGCGCGATGACAACGACGATTTTGGTGAGCATGACAGCTGGCGAATCAGCGCCCGACAGACCCTGCCGGGCCTCGATCAATGGTCTCTGCGTGGTGCGATTGGCACCGGTTTCCGGGCACCCAGTTTATATGAGATCGCCTATAACACCGGACCTTTTGCCTATCCCCCTGCCACGCTGGCACCCCTGAAGGAAGAACAATCAGAGGGGTGGGAGATCGGTCTCGTTGGCCTACTCAGCGACGCCACCGTGGAAGTCATTTGGTTCGACCAGCAAATTGACAATGAGATTATTTATGACATGGCGAATTACAGCGGCTATTTGCAAACTGAAGGCAAGAGTACCTCTGAGGGGATCGAGCTTGTAGGCAGCGTGTCGTTGTCGCAGCGGTGGGCGTTAGAGGGCAACTTCACCTGGAACGATACAGCACAGCAAGATGGGCGCCAGCGGCCTTATCGCCCCGAGGAGACGGGCCGTATTAGTCTCATTTGGGATCAATCGAACGTCACTGCCAGACTGACCGCGCGGCACACTGGCAAAGCCGTCGATCCCTTCTTGACGCCAATCGATACTACCCTCACCCTCGATTTGACGGCACGCTGGGCGGTCTCGCCCCGTTGGTCGTTAGAAGCGAGAGTGCTTAATCTGACGGACGAGACTAATCAACAAGTTCCCGGGTACCGGATGCCTGGGTTAACCGCTTACGCGGGGGTTCGGGTTTCTCTATAGGGGTTTGTGATGGATAAGAATACTCGACATAAAAACGCCATGGAAAAACAGAAGGCCGCGGTGGACGATAGTATCGCCAAGGCGGATGTCGAGCGTGGTGTCGCGGTGTTGCTCACGGGCGATGGCAAGGGTAAAACCAGCTCTGCGTTTGGCATGGTGATACGCGCGCTTGGATACCATCAGACAGTGGGTATCGTGCAGTTTATCAAGGGCGTTCAAGCGTCTGGCGAGGAAATTTTCGTTAAAGAGCAACTCTCTGGTGTAGCGCTCTACCAAATGGGCACGGGCTTTACGTGGGACACACAAGATCGGGAGGCGGATATTGCCGCCGCCATTCGCACGTGGGAACACGCGAGGACGATGCTCAGTGATCCCCGCTACGATCTGGTGGTCTTAGATGAGCTGACTTATATGCTTGCCTTTGATTACTTACCCGAAGCAGACGTTATCACTGCACTCACCCAACGCCCCGAGAACCAGAGTGTGGTGGTGACAGGTCGTGGTGGTGGTCAGGCGCTGCGCGAGGCGATGGATACCGTTTCTGAGGTGAAAGAGATCAAACATGCTTACCGTGCGGGTATTCGCGCTCGGCTGGGTGTGGATTACTAAGCATGGAGACGCACCCGGCTATCAGACCGGTTGGTTTCATTGTCTATAAGTTTCTCAATTCCGTCTTTCTTGGGCTATCAGTGGGCGCCGTTTTCGTCCTGTACACCCCTCTCTCGCCGTCTATCTTTTCTGCAGGCGGTATTGGCCTCGCACTGGGGACGGTACTGGTTGCAACACAGTACCGTCGTATTCTGGTGCCCAAATGGTTTTTTCGATTGTCTTTGCTGGTTGAATTAACCACCCTCACTGGCGTCGCGGCGGTATTACTGTTTCCGCTTGATCTATCGTTGGCGCTCTTTATCTACATCGGCTATCAAATCACCTTCGCATTGGGGGGCTACCTCGTGCGTTGCGAGACACTGCTCATGGTATCGGTCGATCAGCTACGCAAACTCGACGTGGCAAAACAAGCAGGTTACCTCGTTGGCATGGCAGCGGCGTGGGCTGCCTATACTGGGCTTGCCTCTTTCGCAGGCATAGAGGATCGTGCGGCCCAGGTGATCGCCTTACACTGGCCCTTGCTGGCGATTGAGTTTGCCGTCATAGCAACGCTCTTACTGGCCTTCAATCGAGACCAACTGCGCGTCGCATCAGCGCCACTGGCGCTTTAATCCAGCAAATCTGGCTGCTCGGCGAGAATGACGTCGAACAGGGGCTGCGCACTAAACCAACCCGCCAAGGTGCTACCGACTTGCCCGGCGGTATGTTTCGCCATCTCATCCGGGATCGGGCTCGGTGTGCCTGCTGCTTCGGCCATCAACTGTACTTGGCAGCTACGCTCAAGTGTCACGTACCACCAGAGCGCTTCATCGACTGATTCCCCCACTGTTAAATGCCCGTGATTTTTCAGCATGATAGCTTTTTTATCGCCTAACGCATCTGCCAGTCGCTCACCTTCGGTCATCGATACCACAACACCTGTGTAGTCACCGAGGAGCGCTAAATCATCATAGAAGGCACAGGCATCTTGAGTTAGCGGGTCCAACAAACGACCCATCGATGACCATGTTTTGCCGTAAATCGAGTGTGCGTGGGCCGCCGCAGTAACGTCTGGCCGCGCTCGATGAATCTGGCTGTGAATGGTAAAGGCCGCACCATTCAAAAGACCCTCCCCCTCAACCACGTCTCCCTCATGACTGACACGAATGAGGTCAGAGACACGCACCAATTTGAACGAACGCCCCATTGGATTCACCCAAAATGTCTCTGTATCGATCGGGTCCCTCACCGTAATATGTCCGGCAACCCCCTCATCAAAACCAAACTTTCCAAATAACCGCAGTGCCGCAGCCAATCGCTGTTTACGAAATAAGCGCTCGGCCACGGGGTCTACTGTAGACGACGACATCTCCGCCAAATCCGCATTCATGACCAGATCATTAACGTGTTCACCCATCGCTATTCGCTCCCCTTATCGCGCCAAAATTGTGCGGCCGCTCGCGCCACTTCGCCATCGGACGGAATGTCCTCTCCTTGGTTAGCAAGACCTTCCAGATAAGCGGTAAGGATGGTGCCACGTTGCGTCGACATCTCCTCAGGCCTCAGCGGCTCTCCGCATTGATCGCAACTCAGTACCGAGCGAGTGACCTTGCCGCAGCGACTGTGACGATAGTGCTCGGGTGGGCCATTGCCATCGTCCAGCCAATCATCACCCCACTGGCTTAACGTCATCAGAACGGGATAGAGCGCCAAACCCTTGCGCGTGAGTCGATACTCGTATCGAACAGGCCGATCCATGTAGGCAACACGGGTCAACACCCCCTCATCGACCAGTTTGCGCAACCGTTCCGAAAGCCGATGTCGCGTCACACCGAGGCTGCGTTGAAAGGCGTCGAATCGACGGGTACCGCGAAAGGCGTCGCGAATGATCAGCAACGTCCATCGTTCACCGAGAATTGAGAGTGCTCGGGCTACCGAGCACACTTGTTGATCAATATCTTCCCATTTCATAACGAAAAGAGTGCGCGTCTGCTAGGACAAACGCAAGCGCGGGCAAACACATGCCCGCGACAACGTCAGATTGGCGCAGCGTATCAGCCAAACTGGTTCATGGTGTTATCGTCACCAGCGGCCTTTAGAGCGGCATCCCCGGAGAAGTACTCCTTATGGTCATCCCCCATATCAGAGCCCGCCATGTTTTGGTGCCGAACGCAGGCAATCCCTTGACGAATTTCTTTTCGCTGAACACCAGCAACGTATCCCAACATGCCCGCTTCGCCAAAGTACTCTTTAGCAAGATTATCGGTTGATAGCGCAGCCGTATGGTAAGTCGGCAACGTAATCAGATGGTGGAAGATGCCCGCCTCTCGCGCCGCATCCCGCTGGAAAGATTGAATCTGTTGATCCGCCTCTTGGGCAAGATCTGTTTCATCGTAACTCGCATCCATTAAGGCGGCGCGCTCGTAAGCGGCCATATCTTGGCCTGCCTCCGACCAAGCATCAAAAACCTGCTGGCGAAAACTCAACGTCCAGTTAAATGAGGGGCTATTGTTGTAAACCAGCTTGGCATTCGGAACCGCCTCTCGAATGCGATTGACCATTGCTGCGATCTGACCGACGTGGGGCTTTTCCGTCTCAATCCAAAGTAAATCGGCGCCATTTTGCAAAGAGGTAATGCAGTCGAGTATCACCCGATCCTCACCCGACCCTTGTCGAAACTGAAACAAACCTGAAGCCAGACGCGCAGGCTTGAGTAACTTGCCATTGGCTTTGACGACGACATCACCATTAGCGATATCGTCGGCACTGTGTACGTAGTCGCCATCCAGGAACCCGTTATAAAGATCGCCCAAATCGCCCGGCTCCTGAGTCACTGCAATCTGCTTAGTAAGGCCCGCTCCCAACGAATCAGTCCGCGCAACGATGATGCCATTCTCAACACCAAGCTCCAAAAAGGCGTAGCGAATCGCCCGAATCTTAGCGATGAAATCAGCGTGAGGCACAGTCACCTTGCCATCTTGGTGGCCGCACTGCTTCTCATCGGAGACTTGATTCTCAACTTGGATTGCACACGCACCGGCCTCAATCATGCTGCGCGCTAACAGATACGTTGCCTCCTCGTTGCCAAACCCTGCATCAATATCTGCAATGATGGGCACCACATGCGTTTGGAAGGTATCAATTTGACTCACGATGGCCTGCGCCTCGACCTCATTGCCAGCCTTGCGAGCCTTGTCTAAATCACGAAATAAGCCACCCATTTCACGGGCATCCGCCTGTCGCAGAAAGGTGTAAAGCTCCTCGATCAAGGCGGGAACGGACGTTTTCTCGTGCATCGACTGATCGGGCAGTGGCCCAAATTCGGAACGCAGCGCCGCGATCATCCAGCCCGACAAGTATAGGTAGCGCTTATCGGTATTACCGAAATGTTTCTTAATCGAGATTAATTTTTGCTGTCCAATAAAGCCGTGCCAGCACCCTAGAGACTGCGTGTACTGTGCAGGGTCTTTGTCATAGTCGCCCATGTCTTTGCGCATGATGTCAGCCGTGTAGCGGGCAATATCGAGCCCCGTCTGAAAACGATTCTGAAGTCGCATACGCGCTGCATGCTCAGGGCTGATATCCGACCATCCGGCGGTCTGACCACAGGTTGATTCAAGCGCCTTAATGGTGTCTGCGTAATTAGACATAAACTCTCTCCGGCTAAGATCACCGCTACCGCAACGGTGAATAAGGGAGGGGAGTTTAGGCATCAGCGGGGCATTTTTAAAAGAAATAGAAAACATATCTGCCATTCACTGAAGAAATGAGCCGTCGTGACCCACCGAAACGCTATGCTTTAAGTTATGACCATTTCCCCCTAGACTCCGCCCTTGCTTGCGTTTCGACGCAAGACGGACTTGTCAGGAGAGCAAGGCATGAGTGAGCCATTGGTTAGCATTATCATGGGTTCACAGTCTGACTGGAGCACCATGCAGGCTGCGACCACCGTTTTATCAGAGCTGGAGATTCCCTTTGAATCCAGCGTCGTGTCAGCACATCGCACGCCAGGTCGACTGGTGGAGTTTGCTGAGGGCGCTGCTGCACGTGGCGTTAAGGTGATCATTGCCGGTGCCGGCGGCGCAGCTCATCTAGCGGGCATGGCTGCGGCGATGACCCACCTTCCCGTCATTGCGGTGCCTGTTTCAAGTAAACATCTGCAAGGTATGGACAGCTTGTTGTCCATGGTACAAATGCCGCGCGGTGTCGCGGTGGCTTGCCAAGCCATCGGTGAACCCGGCGCCTACAACGCGGGATTACTGGCAGCTCAGATTCTAGCGACCTCAGATGCAGCTCTGTCTCACTCTATTCAGCATTGGCGATCGCAACAAACCGCCGGTGTCCCACATTCGGTCGACTGATGCGCATTGCGATTGTCGGCTGCGGCCAACTGGCGAGAATGCTCGCACTCGCGGGTTGGGAGATGGGCCATCACTTCAGTTTTTTAGCGGACCCTGACGAGGGCACCCGCTGCGTCGAAGGCCTGGGTCCGGTCGTCTATAGCGATCAACATCAGTCTAGTGATGCGCTCTTCGAGGCACTCGGTCGGCCAGAAGTGGTCACGGTAGAGAAGGAGCATGTCAGCGTGGCCTTGCTGGAATCACTGTCGACGCACTGCCGAGTCGCGCCGAGCGCCGACGCGATTCGAGTCTGCCAGCACCGCGGTCGTGAGAAAACGTTACTGCAATCACTGGATATTGCGACTGCCCCCTTTCACGTCGTGACCGACGCGGCCTCATTGAACGAGGCTGTGGACACCGTGGGTTATCCCGCCTTCGTCAAATCGTGTGAGCAGGGTTATGACGGGCAGAATCAGTGGTTACTGCAAGATAGCGCTGCGCTGACCGCGCTAGCGCAGCAAATGCCGACACTACCGGCGCTGGTTGTAGAAGGGGCTATTCGCTTTGATCGTGAACTATCGTTAATCGTTGCGCGATCAGTGAGCGGCGATACGGTGATGTATCCTCTGGCGGAAAATAAACACCGAGAGGGGATCTTGCTGACTTCAGAAGTCCCGGCGGCCAATATCTCGCAACAGACTCAGCAGCAAGCGACCGACATTGCCCAGCGATTACTGGAGCATTGGTCCTATGTCGGCGTACTGTCCATTGAGCTCTTTGACGAGGCGGGTGTTTTGCGGGTCAATGAATTGGCGCCGAGAGTTCACAACAGCGGACATTGGTCGCAGGATGCGGGGGTCACCTCACAGTTTAGCAATCACTTACGCGCGATCACCGACAGACGTCCAGGCAACACCATCCCGGCCGAGTATGCGGGCATGATCAATTTATTGGGTCGAGAGGCCGACGACGCCCTACTCCAAGCGGGTGATACCGCGCTGCACTGGTATGACAAATCGATTCGTGGCCGCCGTAAGGTCGGACATCTCAACCTGCAGTCTCCGCAGCGCGAGCAATTACGGCAGCGCCTTAACGCCTTAGAAGCCGCTCTGTATCCGGATGGCGCGCCGCTCTAGATCGCCTCCTCACCCCCTGCGGTCTCTCGCAAGGGACCGCCATCAAGACGCTCCCATCACGCACCCCAGTACAAGCTCCCCAGCACAATCAGCCCCCATCAAGCAGTTCGCTATTCAGCAGCCTCATTACAAGCAGCCCCAGCAACCAGCACGCTATCCAGCGGCCTCATTACAAGCAGCCCTGAGCAACATGCAGCCCTGAGCAGCATGCAGCCCCCATTAAAAGGCAGAGAGGCCTACCAACCTATCAGCGAAGATGAGAGGCGGCTCTCACCTCAGGTTTAGCGATCGCGCTTTTTCTGCCGTGCCTTTTTTTCAGATTTTTTAATATGGCTCATCATGCGTTGACGCCGCTGCACCTGCCGCTGAGTCAACTTATTGCGCTTACCCGAATAGGGATTACTGCCAGATCGCAGCTCGATACGAATCGGCGTGCCGTGGAGTGCTAACTCGCGGCGAAAGATCTTCTCGAGGTAACGTTGGTAGCTCGACGGCAATGCCTCGGTTTGCGTGCCATGAATGACCACGACGGGTGGATTTTGCCCACCAGCATGAGCGTAACGGAGCTTAACCCGTCGTCCATTCACCATCGGCGGAGGATGAGACGCCACGGCATCCTCTAAAATCCGAGTCAATCGCGGGGTGCCCAAGGCGCGCGTCGCCGCGTCGTGAGCATCGTGGATCGAGCCATATAACTTGCCCACACCCGAACCATGTAATGCTGAGATAAAATGAATATCCGCGTAGTCAATGAACTGCAGTCGACGCTTGAGCTCTGAGCGGATCCAGTCGCGCTCATCAGACTCAACGCCGTCCCACTTGTTCAGGGCAATCACCAATGCCCGCCCTGCATCAATACACTGTCCTAGAAGATGCAAGTCTTGTTCAACAATGCCCACATGCGCATCGAGGGTCAGGATCACCACCTGAGCATCGGCAATGGCTTTGAGGGTTTTCACAATGGAGAATTTCTCCACCACCTCTCGAACGTTTTTGCGCTTTCGCACACCGGCGGTGTCGATCAGCGTATAGCGCCTACCACGGCGCTCATAATCGATATAAACGCTGTCTCGCGTCGTACCGGGCTGATCAAAAACCACCACCCGCTCCTCACCCAACATGCGATTCACTAAGGTAGATTTGCCCACGTTGGGCCGGCCTACAATCGCGACACGGATTGATTGCCCGTCGGCATGAACCGCTTCGGTCGCCTCTTGCTCA
>CAJQKG010000161.1 GCA_905478845.1 uncultured Luminiphilus sp. | reverse complement strand
AGCCGTCACAGCACTGAGTGACTGCTTCCGACGGTGCGGGATAGTAAGAACCAATCCAACTGCAAGCCCACGTATTATTGCGATGTCCGTGCCTTCAGCGCAGGGGCCACGCGGGCAGCGATGTCCAGCAGTAATGACTCTGTGCTCTCCCAGTCGATGCAGCCATCGGTGACAGAAACGCCGTAGCGCAGTTGTGACAAGTCTGCTGGGATTTTCTGATTGCCCGCCTCGAGGTTGCTCTCGAGCATCAAACCGATGATCGAGGTATTGCCATCGACAATCTGTTGAATCACGTTTTGCGCCACAGCGGGCTGAAGCTCCGGTTTTTTTTCTGAGTTGGCGTGGCTGCAGTCGACCATAATGTTAGCGTTCAGATCTGCTTGTTCCAGCGCCGCCTCGCAGCCGGCAATATGCTCCCGGCTGTAGTTAGGCCCATTGCTACCCCCTCTGAGCACAACATGCCCATAACGGTTGCCCTTGGTTTCGAAGACAGACACCTTGCCATCAGAATTGATGCCCAAAAAGCGGTGCGGGTTGGCGACCGATTGCAGCGCATTAATGGCGACCTCAAGGCCACCATCGGTACCATTTTTGAACCCAACAGAAGAAGACAAGCCACTGGCCATCTCTCGGTGTGTCTGCGACTCGGTTGTTCTTGCCCCGATGGCAGACCAGCTGATCAGATCCTGAAGGTACTGCGGTGTGATGGGATCAAGCGCTTCCGTTGCAGTCGGCAGCCCGATACTGAGGACCTCTTTTAATAACTCTCGCCCTATTCGCAGGCCACTCTCTACCTCAAAGGAGTCATCGAGCATGGGGTCATTAATCAGTCCCTTCCAGCCAACCGTGGTACGCGGTTTTTCGAAATAAACGCGCATTACCAGATACAAGCTGTCACTGATCTTGTCGGCTAACGCTTTGAGTCGCTTGGCATACTCAAGTGCTGCCGTTACGTCGTGGATTGAACAGGGGCCCACCACAACCACCAGCCGAGGGTCCCGTCGGTCGATAATGCGTTCGATCGTCCCTCGAGATTCGGCCACAAATTCGAACAGTGATTCTGGAATGTGAACCTGTTCACGAAGTGCAGTGGGCGACATCAGCACACGCTGGTCCGCCACGTTCACGTTATGTATCCGCGGGTTTGACACCTCTAACTCCCTCGTCAGGACCGGTAGTAAAAACGACCGGTATTATCAGTGATCAACGAGGACGTGTTAAAGCCCTAGCTGATCAATCACGAGACGCGAGTGTACAGACTCATTCGGCTGAAATCAGCTCACCTTCAGTCGCGACTGAAAACGGGATAGGGGCTGCTACTGAGTAACGCTTGGCACACTAACGATGCTACTCGTCAGGTGCCTCTGTGACCTCGTAATCACTGAACGTCACGCGGGCTATACCAGATAGGACTGCTGTAGGCGCGCTCTTGAGAGCGGTAGCGCGCATCCGTTGGCATCTCGTCATAGAGATCGTAGTTTTTTCGATCATAAGCCAGCCATCGGGGCGTGGGGATTTCCATCACCCGCGTGTAGTAGAAGGCACGCTGTTTGGGATCGAAACTGGGGTCCCGCCAAAACCCTCTCAAAGCGGACTCTCCGATGGTGTTGTCATAAGTGGCATTGATCTCGTCTACCGTCGACCCTACTGACACCAACACGCCGTCGTCGTTGAGCCCTCGTTCTTTGGCATTGCTCCAGACAACATTGAAGATCTTTTCTTCGGTTTGACCCGATTCATTCAGCCAACCTTTGATAATCTGGATGCGGTCTAAGTTGGCGCCATCTGGATCTCGCATGGCCTCAATGAGAAAAGCAGGACTTGCACCCTCAGGAGTTGCCCCAAGCTCGCCCCCCATAGGCACACCAACGGCATAGCCCTTGGTCGCAAGATCGTGTCCTTCAAGGTCCTTCTCCTCGAAGGCATAGCCGCCAAATACCCTCACCTGCAGGCGTGTGCCGGTGGTACCAAAGACCTCTCTACGCGCCATCGCATCCCAGATTGCCTCGCGAGTATTATCGGTCGCCCAAACACCTGCTAACCCAGATGCTGCCAGTTGCAGCGCAGTAAGATCCAGAGCAGGATCTCTGGCAGAGCGAATCAGGACATCCTCCCAACGCTTAGGACTTGGCTCAAGAAAGGGTGCCTTTCCCCACCAATTGTCCTCACGAGTCGAAGGGAGTCCGCTGTGGCTATCGGTGCTGCCGATTAACCCAAACTGAAACGGATTAGTTCCCAGACTCTCCTCAAATTGCAGGCCCATTTTCAGAGCCGGTCGAGCATATTCATATTGAATCATGTCCGTCGTACGTTGCACTGTTCCACCCAAGTTGGTGGTATCGACTACCTCAAATGCCGCAAATTCATCGTCAGGTGACAAAAATGGATGCGCTTCTCCAGTGCCTTTGGCCTGAGTGATTTCAACAATAGGCTCCCAACGAGATCGCATCGCCGCATACTGCTGATCGATTGGTTTGCCATCTGTTTGGTATCGGGGCGCGAACATTGTGCCACTCGATAGATTGCCGTTATGTGGAATCGCTAACACCTGACCACCGGTATCCTTCTCGTAAGCGGCGAGATAGTCCCACAGATCCTCAACGTTCTCAGAATCAAAGTTAGAAAATGGCAAGACAGCATCGACCGTAGATTGATCATCCCGAAACACGACAACCCGGTGCAGATTATTGCCGCTCGGCTGAGAGGTCCATTCATACCCGATAAAGGCCGTGAATTCGCCCGGACTGTTATACTGATCAGCGAGCACCATCGTTTGTAGCCATGCATTTTTTAGCATGGATTCGTTTTCAATCTTCGCCTCAGCGCCTTTGGCCATCTGCTGCACCAGCAGATTAAAGGCATCGATTCCTCTGCCTGCTTTCACGAGATCGTAAAGCTGTTTACCAAGCGGGTCAGCGAGCAATGCCGGATCAGCGTTGGCGATGGCATCGGCAAGACCCAGGTTCTCTGCGTGGTCCGCAATGACCACAAAATCGAGGGGCTTGGCCATTTTCGCTTGCTGTCCAGTATTGCTGGTTACCGTCTCTCCCAACACAAACTGATAAGCCTCGTTAGGCCCAACGGTTGTGCCCGCCATACCCGCATCAGGTGAAAAGGAAGTATGCAGATGGGTATCACCAAAATACGCCCGGGTAGGCGTATCGGCGGCAAGGGAAAAGGGGGCGAAAGAAGTAAAAAGTGCTACTGCAATGAATAGTCGGCAATGCATGTCATAACCTCCAATCAACGAGCAATAAAAAAATTATCACAATGCCCCCCTCACTGACAGGCGGTAGGGCCAAGTTGTCATCAAATGCACAAACTTCATTTGCTCAAAGAAGGAGGCGTGAGGGGCAGCGTCTGGAGCGACCGAATGATGCGCTAAAACACGGGGCCAATATGTGTCGAGCGTGGCGCTCTCACCCGCTAGATCGGGAAAATTCGGCTGCCTTACGCAATCGGTAGCGTTTGTCTCGCCTCGCTCAGACGCCAGATAGGCGTGCTACTCGCGTTATTGAAGCCAGGGCATAATGAGCCGATGCACATTCACGCTTACTGTTAAGCGTGATGCCAGCATAAAAAGTCCACCCAGCTTGCGATGAATAGCAGAAGAAGCTTCG
>CAJQKG010000160.1 GCA_905478845.1 uncultured Luminiphilus sp. | reverse complement strand
CAACCATGCACCATGATGAGCGGCCGGCCAGCGCCGCCCAAATCTTCAAAGTAAATGCTTTTTGTCCCGTCGACTGCCAATCTAGCCATAACTCATCCCCCTTCTAATCCGTAATTGTCCGCACCGTGGTTTCCGCGAAGCGTGCAAAAAATGCATCGATATCGATGGCATCTGGCGCCACCACCCATTGATAAATAGTCCCGAACATCATCGAGCAATACCCCGTTGCGAAGTGCGCCGCATCAACATCCGCTTTAATATCGCCTGCGGCCTGTCCCTCCTCGACCCACTGCTGAACGTCACGTCGATAAATCACATGGTGTCGAGCAAGACTCGCCCGAATATCCGACTCTCTACCCAGGGACTCGTACCACAAAATATACATCGCCCTGAGGTAACCCGACTCTCGCGAAAAAATATCGCGCTGTGCCTCCATTGCCGCGGTCAGCGCCGCAAGTCCCCGCTTGTCCGAGAGGTGGCTCGATATATGCTCTTTCCACAAGTCATCGAAGCGAGCGAACAGCTCCATCCACAACCCGTCCTTTGATCCAAATCGATAACTCGCCAGGCCTCTGCTGTAACCCGCCTGCTCCCCAATATCTTTTAACGTGGTTTTGGCAGTGCCGCGCTCATTGACTAACTCAATGGCCACCTCGAACATTTTTTGATCGGACAATGCGCTCCGCTCTGCCTGCGTCGAGATCGACGCCGCCTCCCTCACTGTCCCCTCAGTCACCTATCCGTCCCCTAGCTATCCTGCCGCTGCACCACGAGCTCGTCAGACGCGAGCGCCTCTCGTAACCCTTTTTTGTCAATCTTACCTACGCTGGTCTTGGGAATCGACTCTCGCAGACACCAATACTCAGGAATCCAAAACTTCGCCACTCTCTCCGCCAAAAACTGACGCAACTCTGACAGAAGATCAGTCGCCTCGCCCTCATGCTGACTGACAATGACCGCCAGTGGCCGCTCTTGCCACCGCTCATCGGGCATCGCAATCACGGCCACTTCAATGACCGCAGTATGTTTCAGTAAAACATCTTCTAAGTCGACTGAGGAAATCCATTCCCCGCCTGACTTAATGACATCCTTAGTGCGATCGGTCAACTGTACATACCCTCTCGCATCAATCATTCCCACATCGCCCGTGCGCAACCAGCCATCGGGCGCAAAGGCATCACTATCCGTGTCGAGATACTCTCCGGTAACCCACGCCCCGCGGAGCTGTAACTCACCCACTGCGAGGCCATCCTGCGGCAAACAGTGACCTTCATCATCGACGACACGCACCTCAATGCCAGGCACCGGTCGACCACTTTTTAACCGCCAAAAGGTTTCAGACTCGCCCTCTAAATCTTTAGGAGGATGAGACAAGACACACAGAGGACTCGTTTCAGTCATTCCCCAACCTTGAACCACTGGGACGCCCCAGCGGTCTCGCACCGCCTCGATCATCGAGGACGGCACCGCCGATCCACCGGATACGATTGCGCGAAAACACGCTAGATCGAGAGGCTTTTGTTCGTCTGCGCGCAACAAATCTCCCAGCAGTGTGGGCACCATTGCCGTCAGGGTTGGCCGAGTCTGCTCGATCATTGTTCGCAGGTGTTGCCCTTGAAGAAAGGGGCCTGGCATGACCATATCTGCGCCGGACATCCATCCACTGTAAGGAAAACCCCAGGCATTCGCATGGAACATCGAGGGCAACATTAAAATGACATCGCGCTCTTGCACTGCAAAACTGTCAACGGCGCGAGAAGCCAGTGCATGCAGGTAGGTGGTGCGCTGACTGTAGGCAACGCCTTTTGGATTACCCGTGGTGCCGCTCGTGTAGCAAATACCGGCGGCCGCATTTTCTGTCGGTTCTGGCCAAGGATAGTCAGCCGGACTATCGGCAACGAGCGCGTCATAAGCGACCACCCGGGGATCATCCAAACTCGCGGCATCACCGGTGACAATGAGGTACTCGACCTTGGATATCAGGGGTAGCACTGGCAACAAGACGGATGCCAGACGACTGTCCACGATCAGGAATCGGTCCCCTGCATGGTTGATAATGTAAGCCATGTGCTCTGGAGACAATCGGCAGTTTACGGTATGCAGCACCGCCCCCATTGAGGGTACCGCCAGGTAGGCCTCAAGATGCCGTGAGCTATTCCACATGAAGGTGCCGACTCGATCACCCTCTGAGAGTCCTAACCCTCGCAAGCCATTGGCGAGGCGGGCGCTATCGGCGTCGATCTCGTCGTAGCGGCGCCAGTGGATTCGCTCGCCGTCGTAATCTCCGACGCGGCTACTGACAAAATGACGCGCGCCAAAACGATGCAATGTCGTCACGCCGAGCGGCGTATTCATCATCGTACTCAACATCGCGGTCACCAATCGCCTCCGGCAGCCCGCTCAGCCTCGGCAAGCAAGGCGGGCACATCGTACTCCAGCCCACGTGCGTAATCGGTGTCTAACTGGCCCGCCAAATAGAGCCCATGAGCGCCTTCAATAATGGCGGCGAGACGCCAAAAGGCCAAAGCCATGTAAAAGTTCATATGGTGCAACGGCCGGCCCACCGCTTCAGCCCAGCGCCCGGCTAATTCCCGACGACTGATCACACCGGAACGACGCGAGACAGACTGCAATGCCTTAAAAGCAGGCGGCTGCTGGGTCCGATATTCACCCCAAAACATCAGCATTAACGCCACATCCATATAGGGGTCGCCAACTGTCGCCAACTCCCAGTCTATGATCGCTAAAATGGCTGGCTCATCAGGTGATGCCAGCGTGTTGTCGAGGTGATAGTCCCCATGAATCACCGCAGGCGCTCCCGCCTCGGGCACATGTGCACCTAACCACTCGCCGAGGGCAAACAGCGCTGGCAGATCGCGCACACAGTGCTCCCTCCGCACGGATAACCAACGCTCAATTTGTCGCTCCAGAAAGCGTTCTGGACGACCTAGCTTCGCTAAGGCGGGTAAATCAGTGGGGACTTTATGTAGCACCGCCAGTTGATCTATCAGATCAGTGCCCAACCGATTCACCGTCTCGATGGTGTCCGGATAACGATCGGGTAGGGTATCGGTCAGCGCTCTGCCATCGATAAATTCCTGCACTAAAAAAGATCGACCAATCACTGAGGCGTCGTCGCACCAAGCCAATACGGCGGGCGCTCTCACGTCGAACCCGGCGATTGCTTGCAGCATTTGCGCCTCACGCTGGATACCTCTTGCCGACGTGGGGGAGATGTCATTAGCCGGCGGCGTCCGCACCACGCAGGCTCGATCGCCCGACTGAAACTGCCAAGTCAAATTAGAATTACCCCCGCTGAGGGCGGCGCAAAACCGAGTATTCTCCCAACCTAAGTGAGCATCCAACCACGAAGCCAGCTGCTCTGCGGGTACTGACGTCATCACGTGACTCCAAAGCTGGAGAGAAGACCCCCATCTACCGGGACACAGGCGCCCGTCATATATCGACTTTGGCTGACCCAATAAACCACCTCGGCGATCTCGCGCTCTTCTGCAAAACGTCGCATGGGAATTTGTTTGTTCATCGCTTCAAGCGACGCTTCAGTGAGCCCTGACGTCATTTCCGTCAACACCAGTCCGGGTATCACCAGGTTGGCTGTAATATCCTTGGGGGCTAGCTCAATTGCCAAAGCCTTTGTCAGTCCTGCCAGACCCGCCTTAGAGGACGCATAGGCGGCATCACCGGGAAAACCGCGGAAACCCACAACGGCACCCACATTAATAATCGCGCTACCCGCCTCCATGTGAGCTAATGCCGCTCTCGTCATGGTCATAGCGCCCGTCAAGTTAACTTGCAATACCTCGTGCCAGGCCTCGTCAGCTAAGCGCTTTACTTTACCGCCTCGATGCACCCCGGCGTTATTGACCAAAGTATCGACCCGGCCAAATCGTGCGATGACGGCATCCATTGCGGCAACAACGGCCTCTGGATTTGCCACATCGCATTGCACCCCTATCGTGTCAGGGCCAAGCTCACCCGCTAACGTGAGAACCGACTCACCCCGTGCCATTAAGGCAACACGGTCTCCGCTCTCCGACGCCACCCGCGCGATCGCCGCACCGATCCCCCGTGACGCCCCGGTCACCACCCACACTTTACCGCCAGACATACTACAATTCCCCATAGGGCATCCAAAGACGCCACAAACTGCTAATTTTTTATCAGTCGCGTTGCTTGTTTGCGTCTAGCAAGTTTAAACTAGCGGCTCAATTTGGCAACCCTAGTGCCGGCGCTCACTCAAAAAAGTGGCGTGCTTGGCCCTATTACCTGTCAATTACATCTCAACTCCAAGGAGGTAAAGGCTGTGTGGTCTTTTGAAACAGATCCCGAATTTCAAGCGTCATTAGATTGGGTAGACACGTTCACGCGTGAAGAAATTGAGCCCCTTGATTTAGTCTTTCGCGAGCCCGGCGATCCCTGGGATCCGAAATCGCCCGCTTTTAAAGCAATGGAGCCACTGAGAGAGATTGTCAAAGAAAAGCGCCTGTGGGCCTGCCACCTCGAACCCGAGCTCGGCGGCCAAGGATACGGACAAGTCAACTTGGGCCTTATGAATGAGATTTTAGGCCGAAGTCGTTTCGGACCCAGTGTCTTTGGGTGTCAGGCGCCCGATTCTGGCAATGCAGAGATCCTCGCCAAATTCGGCACGCCAGAGCAAAAAACCCGATACCTACAACCCCTGCTCAACGCGGAAATCGCCTCCTGCTACTCCATGACAGAGCCACAAGCCGGCGCAGACCCGGGCGAGTTTTTGTGTACCGCCACGCGTGACGGAGACGAATGGGTCATTAATGGCGAAAAATGGTTTGCCTCCCATGCCCGCTTTTCCGCGTTTCTCCTCGTGATGGTGGTGACCGATACCGAAGCGCCGATCCACCAGGGCGCATCGATCTTTTTAGTCGAGCAAGGCACACCTGGGATGGACATCATCCGCAACTCTGCAGTCGGTCCTTATGTGGAGCAAGGTGACGGCGTTCACGCCTATATTTCTTTTAAGAACTGTCGCGTTCCCGCCGACAACTTACTCGGGGATGAAGGGCAAGGCTTCCATGTGGCTCAAACACGACTCGGTGGTGGACGAGTCCACCATGCCATGCGGACCGTGGGTGTGATTCGTAAGGCACTCGATATGATGTGCGAGCGAGCAGTCAGCCGTCGTACCAAGGGTGAATTGCTGGCAGACAAGCAAATGACACAGGAAAAAATCGCCGACGCGTACACCATGATGATGCAATATCGCCTTCATGTGCTCTACACCGCGTGGCTGATCGACAAGCACAAGGAGTACAACCGCGAAGTGCGTAAAGAGATCGCTGCCATTAAAGCGGCAACACCCAAAGTGCTACTAGAGATCGTCTCGAGAGCGATGCATTTACACGGCAGCTTAGGCAGTTCCGACGAGACACCACTGGCCCACATGTGGGCCAACATTCCCGAGCTGGGAGTGGTCGATGGCCCCACCGAGGTGCATAAAATTGCCGTGGCCAAAGCCGTGCTGAGACACTATGAACCGCATGATGCGTTGTTCCCCAGCTACCACACGCCGACACTGCGAAAAGCAGCTCTCGAGAAGTATGGCCATTTTTTAACGACATAGCGATTCAAGCTGCCGGCCGATATTCATCCGCCGGCAGTCTGACAAATGCGCTATGGTGACCATCGAAAGAGGCCTATTCGATGATGAAAACGCGAACACTCCAGCTGATGCTCGTTGTCAGCGCATTTGTCAGCTCCCTCGGCAGTGCCACAGAGCAGGGAGAAGCCCTTTACGCTGAGCACTGTGCGACCTGTCACGCGGTTTCCCTCCGAGGATCTGCTCACGGCGCTTCGCTGTCAGGTCCCGCCTTCACGACAAAATGGGCGCATCAACCCGCACAAGCGCTGTTGACTTATCAAATGAGTGAGATGCCTCCCGGCCAGGCAGACACGCTCTCCCCTGCTCAACACGCTGAAATTCTGCAGCACGTTATTGCACAATCA
>CAJQKG010000159.1 GCA_905478845.1 uncultured Luminiphilus sp. | reverse complement strand
CAAATTTAATGCCTCACCAACCGGCTTACCACGTACCTGATCTGCGACCAGACGCACCTTTTGTGCCGATATTCGGGCCGCACGTAATTTGGCTGCTACTTCCATTTCTCTCTCCACCCAGCCTTAGCGCTTAGCCTTCTTGTCCACAATGTGGCCCTTGAAGGTTCGAGTAACGGCAAATTCGCCTAACTTGTGACCGACCATGTCCTCATTGATCAAAATGGGGACATGCTGTCGACCGTTATGAACCGCAATAGTCAGCCCAACCATATTGGGGGCGACCATAGACCGACGTGACCATGTCTTGATCGGGCGACGATCGTTCGCCTCAGCAGCAACTTCCACCTTCTTCATGAGGTGAAGGTCGATAAAGGGACCTTTTTTTAATGAACGAGGCACAGTATTTACTCTCCTGACCGTTTACTTCTTGCCGCGACGGCGAACAATCATGCCGTCGGTGCGCTTATTCTTTCGTGTTTTATAGCCCTTCGTGGGAACACCCCATGGCGTGACCGGATGACGGCCGCCTGAGGTCTTTCCTTCACCACCACCATGTGGGTGGTCAACTGGGTTCATCGCCACACCGCGAACAGTGGGCCGAACCCCTCTCCAGCGCGCAGCGCCGGCCTTTCCTAACTTTCGAAGACTGTGCTCTGAGTTAGAGACCTCTCCTAATGTGGCGCGGCAATCGATGGGCACCTTGCGCATTTCACCAGAGCGCAGTCGAATGGTCGCGTACTGTCCCTCACGCGCTACTAACTGCACTGAGGCACCCGCGGAACGCGCCAGCTGGGCACCTTTTCCCGGCTTCAGTTCAATAGCGTGCACAACAGACCCCACGGGGATACTGCGCACTGGCAAACAATTACCTGGCTTGATCGGCGCCGCAGCACCTGAATGCAGCACGTCTCCCGCTGCAACACCCTTTGGCGCAATGATGTAGCGACGCTCACCGTCTGCGTACAACAGCAACGCGATGTGTGCGGTTCGATTCGGGTCGTATTCTATGCGCTCAACCTTTGCACCAATGCCGTCTTTGTTGCGCTTGAAGTCGACCTTTCGGTAGTGCTGCTTATGTCCACCACCGATATGCCGAGTCGTAATACGCCCCGCATTGTTTCTACCGCCCGTTTTCGATTTCTTTTCAAGAAGCGGCCCATGCGGACGCCCCTTATGCAGACCCTCTGTCACCACCTTAACTTGGTGGCGACGTCCTGCCGATGTGGGCTTACTCTTAACGACTGCCATGACTTACCACCTCAGCTCATCGACGCAAAGTCAATTTCTTGACCTTGCTCCACCCGCACGTAGGCTTTCTTCCACGACGGACGTTTGCTCAAACCATATTTATTGCGCTTGGTTTTACCCTTCACGCGCAATGTTGTGACACCGTTGACTGTGACCTTGAACAGCTGCTCCACAGACTGACGGATCTCCGCTTTTGTGGCGTCCAGCGACACACGGAACACATACTGGTTGCTCTGGTCAGCCACGATCGCTGACTTCTCTGAGACATGCGGACCCAGCAGGATCTGAAAAACACGCTCCGGGTTCATGCCAATGTCTCCTCAAACTTCTTAATCGCATCAACGGTGATCATGACCTTTTCATAAGCAATCAAACTCACCGGATCAGCGCTCTCAACATCCCGCACGTCAACCTTGTGCAAATTACGCGACGCCAAGTAAAGATTTTTGTCGACGCCGTCGGCGACGATCAGCACGTTATCCACGCCATACCCGTTTAAGGCTTCTACCAACAGCTTCGTCTTAGGCTGCTCAACGTCGAACGTCTCAACAATCATCAATCGATCACTGCGCGCCAACTCAGACAAAATCGAGCGCATCGCCGCGCGATACATTTTGCGGTTCACTTTTTGCGAGTGATCTTGCGGCTTCGCAGCAAAGGTCACGCCGCCCGAGCGCCAGATCGGTGAGCGAATGGTGCCCGCTCTTGCCCGTCCCGTACCCTTTTGACGCCAGGGCTTTTTACCGCCACCTGCCACTTCGGACCGCGTCTTTTGCGCTCGCGTTCCCTGCCGTGCGTCGGCAAGAAAAGCCGTGACCACTTGGTGGACCAAGGCCTCGTTATATTCGCGGGCGAAGTTAGCGTCAGAGACTGCAACAGTCCCCCCCACTTCGTTACCCGGCTTGACTACACTTAATTCCACGTCTCGCCCCCGCTACTCAAGACTTGGACGGGCTGCTGCCCGCCCCTTTGACTGTCGGACGAATCACTACCTCGCCACCCGGAGCACCTGGCACAGCGCCTTTAATGAGCAGCAAGTTGCGCTCCACGTCCACGCGGACCACTTCGAGACCTTGAGTCGTGACGCGCTCGGCACCCATATGGCCAGACATCTTTTTGCCTTTAAAGACACGGCCTGGTGTTTGGCACTGACCGATAGAGCCCGGCGCACGATGCGACAGCGAGTTGCCGTGTGTCGCGTCTTGCATACGGAAGTTCCAGCGCTTAATAACGCCCTGAAAGCCCTTACCTTTTGAGCGACCGGCCACGTCTACTATTTGACCTTGCTCAAATCGATCGACCGTCAATTCAGAGCCGACCTCAAAGGCCTCCTCTGAACCGTCCAAGCGAAACTCCCACAAACCCTCGCCCGCCACAACGCCCGCCTTGGCAAAATGCCCGGCTTCTGGCTTGCTGACTTTCGAGGCCTTGCGGCTGCCCGCGGTGACCTGAATAGCTCGATACCCATCGGTCTCGAGCTCTTTGATTTGAGTAACGCGGTTTGGAGCAATCTCCACTACGGTCACTGGTACTGATGCGCCATCCTCGGTGAAGACTCTCGTCATTCCCGATTTGCGCCCGACTAATCCAATAGTCATGGCATAAACCTCACAGTGTACGGGGCTCAACCCTCTATGGCCGCCCAAAAGTCCCACCGCGGGGCTTTTGAACGTTACACACCCGGCAAAAGCCGAGCAGGCTAGTTACAACTTGTTACTAACGCTTAACCTAGGCTGATTTGGACTTCTACGCCCGCAGCCAGATCAAGCTTCATCAACGCGTCAACAGTCTTCTCTGTTGGCTCGACGATATCGAGGAGACGCTTATGTGTGCGGATCTCGTATTGGTCCCTAGCATCCTTGTTGACGTGGGGAGAAACCAAAATGGTGAATTTCTCCTTCTTTGTCGGCAAGGGGATGGGACCCCGCACCTGCGCACCAGTGCGACGGGCCGTCTCCACAATCTCTTGGGTCGACGCGTCAATCAGGCGATGGTCAAAGGCCTTCAGCCGGATTCTGATACGCTGGTTCTGCACACTACCTCTCCTTAAAACAACCGGCACCCGCTGAGGGACCCCGAAAAAAGAGAGCGAAGTCTACGGAGGGGGCCGAGTAGTGTCAACAGGAAACGGGGCTAATTAAAGGGCTTTCGGCAGGATGGGACTTTTCACACTATTGAGCGTCGTCGCTCCTCCAAGGCGCAGCCCGACCACCGTGCGCTAGGGGAAAGTTGAATCTCGTTGTCGCAGGCAAAAGGCCAAAAAAAGTGCCCGCCCGGTGTGGTTGCTGATTGACGATCAAGTTAGACACCAAGGAAAGACAACAAAAGAACAAAACGCTATCGATAATGGTGTGACAAATAACGTTCAAACCAGCTGACGCCATAGGCCCAGCTTCAATATGGTGGGAAGGGATATAGATGTTGCGCGGCCCCGCTCTACCCTTTGTCAGTGATGGACAGGCCGCACAACGCCCTTTCACGGATGCTTTTTTAGCGACTCCATGAATAACGCGTCATTCACGACGCTTCATACACCATAAGGAAACAGGTCATGCCAGAAATGATCCCACTAGGTTGGTTCCATACGATACTGGGCATCGGTGCTGTATTGAGCGGGTTTTACACGCTAATCAACCATAAAGTCATATCGTTAGCGCAGCCCTCAGGCAAGCTCTATGTGCTCTTAACACTGATTGTGGCAGGCACCGCGCTGGGCATTTATAACCAAGGAGGCTTTGGTATTGCCCACAATCTCGCCGTCTTGACCCTGGTGGCGCTTGCGGGCGGCGTACTGATGGAAAAAACCAAGCTGTTTGGCGGGTTTTCCCAATATTGCCAGGCACTCGGCTACAGCAGCACGCTGTTGTTTCACATGATCCCCGCTATCACCGATTTCTTAAGACGACTTCCGGTCGGCGACCCCTTTATCGATACCCTGGAAGACCCCTTACTGAGACAATTCCATCTCGCCTTTTTGGTGATCTTTGTAGTGGGCTTTGTGGCGCAGGTGCTCTGGCTGAGAAAGCAGCCACAGGCTTGAGACGAGAAAACCGGCGGAGGCGTTACACGAGGGTCACGATAGCGCGATGTCTCGATGCCGCGATGTCTCGGGAGTACTGAACCAGTGAGACGCAGAAACATCGTCCAAGGCAGCCCTTTTAACGGCTGACGGCTGACGGCAAATAGCAGACACA
>CAJQKG010000158.1 GCA_905478845.1 uncultured Luminiphilus sp. | reverse complement strand
GATGGTGATGTGGTCGAACTCTATCGCCTCGCCAACGGCATTTTGGGCCTGAATGACGTGACAGGAGGAAGTTAATGGATATGTTGAGTCCATTGCTGGCAATGATTGCATGGTCTGGCTGTGTTATGGCGATGTTAATGGCGACACGCATACCGGTGGTGTTGAAATATTGGGGGAATCTTCAGCGAGCGATGCATTCTGACGAGATGCGTCCCCACTTACCCGCGAGAATGCGGTACGTCACCGATAACTATAATCACCTTCTGGAACAGCCCACGCTCTACTATGCGACGGTGATCACTATTCATTTAGCCGGAACCGCTACTGCGCTGAGCGTGTCGCTGGCCTGGGCCTATGTTGTCACCCGCGTGGTGCACTCGATCGTGCAATTAACCGTGAATAACGTGTCCTGGCGGGCAGCGATTTTCGCGCTTTCATCGCTGATACTCTTGGCAATGATCATCCTAGAAGTCATCAAATGGCTTGCTATGTAGGCGCTAGGTTAGTCCTATGTGAGACGACGGATGTGGCGCTGCCGTGGCCGAGGCACAGCGGTCAAATTGCCAAGGCGATTCTGACGTTACCCTCACGGTGGCGTTGAGCCTGTTGTCCGCGTCGAGAGGGTTCATTTCAGACAATTGACTACAAGCCAAGTCACTCAAGGCCAAGTCACCCAAGGTCAAGTCACCCAAGGTCAAGTCACCCAAGGTCAAGTCACCCAAGGTCAAGTCACTAAAAGCCAAGTCACCCAAGACCAAGTCATTAAAAGCTCATTCACGAAAGGGCAACGCAACGGCCATGCGCGGGGCAGCAAGGCCTCACTTCGTCACAGCGTGACGCTTTATTGGTGAGGTTTCACCAAGTACTTTTCACCGGTGGCCTGCTTTGCATATTGCCTAATGATCTCGGGCTGCAACATATCTTCGAGCGAGATGGCTTGAGTGTAGTGGCTGGCAAAAGTGGTACTGATGTCACGCGCCACTCGCTCGCGCATCTGCTGAAACTTTTCCATCCCAATGCGGCCAATCATCGGTGTGAGTAACCAGCCACCTAAACCCCATTGCAAGCCGAATGAGCGGTTGAGAATAGTGGGCGACATATCAAGTCCGCCATAAATATACACCTGCTTGTAGATGTCAGAACCGTACCGGCTATATTCAGTCGCAGTTTTGTTCGCGGCTATTTCCATGGCTGCCAGTATTTGGCCCGGTAGTTTGCCGTCATTGCCGCCACCGGTGGCGTCAAAGCCTAACGTGGCTCCTGTTGCAACAAGGGCCTCGACCAAATCGTTCATAAAGCTATCGGCACTGGTGTCACACACGTAGTCGGCACCAAGTTGTTTCAGCACCGCCACTTGCTCGGGTTTTCTCACGACATTAATCAGGGGCACGCTGTCTTCCTGACAGATTTTGACCAGCATTTGGCCCAGGTTTGAGGCGGCAGCGGTATTCAGTATCGCGCTGTGATTCTCCAATCGCATGGTTTCAACAAAGGCGAGCGCGGTGAGGGGGTTAACAAAAGACGATGCCGCTTCTGTCGAAGTGGTTCCTTCGTTCATGACGAGGCAGCTTTGCGCGGGAAGGCAGCGGTACTCGCTATACATCGCGCCACCGGCGACCCCCACGGTTTTGCCGATCAGGTGCTGGGCATTAACGCCAGCCTCTATCACGACGCCACCACCTTCATTACCTGCGGGCATAGACTGCCCTGTGCGGGGCTTCAACGCGCCCATCATCGCGGGATGGATGGGTATGGATGTGACGGCCTGATCACCTGAGCCCGAGGTCGACAGCGACTCTAAATTTGCCGCGAAGCTAATCAGTAAAGCAAGGTCAGAAGGGTTAATGGGCGATGCCTCGACCTTGAGCAGCACTTCGTCGTCCCCGGGAACAGGTCGCGCTTGGGTCACAATCGATAGCTCTATCACTCCCTCCTCAGTGAAGGTGGAACGAAGCTCTCTAGCGCTATTCTCTGACATAAGGACTCTCTCTTCTATTGTGGGCAGGCGCTATGGGGTCTGTCATCGCATTGCTACAGACGCGCGCCTTGGTAATCGTGAGGGGAGGAGTATAGGTTACAACAGGTGTGTCGGGGAAAGATCACGTCGTACAGACGACGCTGCTGGAATTACTCTTAGTGGGGTGAACACGTGAGCGCTCACGAAGCAAAGACCGTGTTTGCATCGTCCGCATGTGAATGAAAAAGAGTATCAAGCCTGCTCTTAGCTCACTTTCCTGCGGCCTCTGGGCCGGAACCTGCGGAGCCCGAGACTGCCCAATAGCATCAACAGAACGCCTAAACTTATGAGGCTTAGCGGAGGTGTCGTGGGAATAGGGCAGGTGCCCCACTCGCCGTAAAGCGTGCTGTAGGCGTTCGGCCCTCCCCCAATAACCAAAGACTGCTCGGCAATCACAATCGATACCGAGCCGCAACCGGCTCCCACATCGCTAACGGTTAGCGTGGCGCTGTATTGGGTATCGGATTGTTTTGCAAAATCTGATAGCGCGCCACCCGTTACCCGCACGTCGGTCACTTCAAACTCACTTATTGGGGCAGCGGCGGCGAAGAGAACGGAGACGGAGGGCGGACTGAATTGATTGCCGCTAGCCACCCCCTCGAACGACATATTGACCGTTCGAATTAACATCGCTGCTGAAGGCCCAGACCAAATACAGGCCAACGACAGTGCCAGTGCTAAATACCGTTTGTATCGATGACTCATGCCTCTCGCCCGCACCA
>CAJQKG010000157.1 GCA_905478845.1 uncultured Luminiphilus sp. | reverse complement strand
GATCTCGACAACGCGAAAACACAACAAGCGCCATTGGTCGAAATTACTTATAACTGGGATTCAGAAACCTACGACGGTGGCCGGAATTTTGGTCACTTGGCGTATCAAGTCGACGATATTTATCACACTTGCCAGCAGCTGATGGACCGTGGCGTGACACTCAACCGCCCTCCTCGCGACGGTCGCATGGCCTTTATTCAATCGCCAGACGGCATTTCCATTGAGCTACTGCAAGCAGGCACTGCACTAGCCGAGCAAGAGCCTTGGTTATCCATGCCAAACCACGGCAGCTGGTAACGCCGCTACTGTCTTAAAAAATCCAGTATCCAGCGCGCCGCTCGGCCTCCCTCGTGCTTCTCGGATACAAGGCTTTTAAGGCCCTCTGCGGCCCGCTCTTCGCCAATCATATCGTGGCGCAAAGACAGGATTGCTCGGGCATATTCGGGGGTGAACTCAGGATGCCCTTGAAAGGTCAAAATATGCTCCCCCAACACCATACCCGCCACCTCACAGTGCGCATTAGTCGCTATTCTTTTTGCGCCGGGCGGCATCTGCATCACTTGGTCCTGATGTGACGCCAACAGGCAAAGATCCTTGCCGTCTGCCTGCTTAAACAGGGTGTCGTCCACCGCATAAGCATTAACACCGACCCCCCACCCCTTATTCGATTTTGCCACCGAGCCACCTAACGCTTGGGCAATCAGCTGATGGCCAAAACAAATACCAACTAACTTACTGCGCGTCGCGTGCAGCATGCGAACAAAGTCCTCGAGTGATCGGATCCACGCCTTATCGTCATAAACGCTACTTTTGCTGCCGGTGATAAGAAACGCATCTGCCACATCGCAGGCAGCGGGCAGCTCTCCTGCCTCGACGTCCCAGGTGGTGAAGCGCAAAGCATCATCTTGCTCTGTCAGTAGACGTGCAAACATGTCGGGATACTGCCCGTGCTCCGCCACCCACTCAGGCCTCACCGAATCAGTCCGTAAAATACCAATGTGCATAGCTCTGCCCTATCTAACCATTCACTTCGCGGTGGCGATGCGCCGACCTTGGCCGGTGCGCACCAGCCTGCCGCAGCACTCAGCCACTGTCTATTAGGTCATGGCGTAGGGCTAACGGCTTCCCTCAAGAGGGCGCTCAGCACGCCAATGTAAACGATTTAAATAACGGAGTGCGAACGGTTCAGCAAAACGTCGACGTTCATCGCGTCGGCTGCATCTTCTGTGGCTCGATTCGACCAGGCCGACTTTGCTGGGCCAACCGCTACCGCGCGCCATGGTACCGCCATTTGTTGTTGGCATCTTTAGAAAGGTACAAGATCTTTTTATGACCATACGGCGGGGTGCGACCCGATGCTATCGCCAGTGGTTGAGCCGCGCTGAGGGCTGTATCTATCGCCGTATCAGCGCGTAAAGTTGGGTCGCCATGATTCCCGAGCAAGGCGCCCCTTAATAAGGGACAGAAGTCCGATTTCATTGCAAAGACCATCGACAATAGTCAACACTGGCAAGGTTAAAATGAGTTTTCCAAAATTGCAGTATCAAAACGGTTACGGAGTGTCCCCATCAGTGCAACCCCAGTGTCAGTCACCTTTTGCTGAAGCCAGGATGACCAATGGCGGACGGCGCGCAGGCCATGACAGATTGATACCGTGCACTCGGTCGGCGCTGTCTCAGTGCGCCACTCGATTGCTGAGCGCTTTGCTACTGTGCGTGGGGTGCGGCTTCGCCGTTTCCAGTGCCGCTACAACGCCTGCAATGGTCGCTGACTATGTTGGTAATGGGGCCTGCGCCAACTGCCACGAGCAAGCAACAGCCGACTGGACGGATTCACATCATGATCTGGCCATGCAGGAAGCCACACCCGACACCATATTGGGTGACTTTGATAACGCACAATTTAATTATCACGGGGTGACCACGACCTTCTCTCGGCGTGGTGATGACTATTTCATCACCACCGATAACGCAAAGGGCGCCCTCCAAACATTTCCTGTTAACTATGTTTTTGGCGTCGAGCCGCTACAACAATATCTGCTGCCGCTGCCGGGTGGTCGTCTGCAAGCACTGGCGATTGCTTGGGATACACGCCCTGTCCAAGCGGGCGGACAGCGCTGGTATCACCTGTACGAGGAAGAGCCCGTTCTGGCAGGTAACCCCTTGCACTGGACAGGTGGTTATTTCAATTGGAATACCAGCTGCGCAGAGTGCCATAGCACTGATGTGAAGAAACGCTACAACGCAGAAACTGATCAGTTCACTACGCACTATGAACAAATCGACGTCGGTTGCGAGGCCTGTCATGGGCCAGGCAGCACACACCAGCAATTAGCGCAGAAAGGCGCGTTATCGCCTGAGCGAACCGGTTTTGAAATGAGCTTGAGCGCACGCGGCGTATGGCAGTGGTCCGAAGGCGCGAGTATCGCGCGTCGAACCGAAGCGCTCGATAACACGTTACAAATTGACACCTGTGGAAGATGCCACGCTCGTCGCAGCACGCTCGGTGACTACCACCCAGGCAGGCCGCTACTGGATACCCATCGCTTAGCACTCATCGACACGCCCCTGTATTGGCCAGATGGCCAAATTCGCGATGAAGTCTATGTCTATGGCTCCTTTATCCAAAGTAAAATGCATCAAGCTGGCGTGGTCTGCACCAACTGCCACAATCCCCATAGTAATGAGCTCGTTGCCGAGGGTAATGCCGTGTGTGGGCAGTGTCATACAGCGACGCAATACGACACCCCCTCGCACCACCGACACACCGCTAAGGGTGCTGGCACTGCCTGTGTCGGGTGCCATATGCCAAGCCAAATTTACATGGGCGTAGACGCCCGGCGTGACCACAGCATGCGAATCCCTCGACCCGACCTATCACTGAGCACCGGTAGCCCGAACGCCTGCAACCAATGCCATACCGAAGAGAGTGCCAATTGGGCCTATTCCGCATTATTGGACTGGGGCGTGCGCTTTACTGGCCAGCGAAATCACCCTGCGCGGGCATTTCATGCGGCCGATCGCGGTGATGTTCGTGCCACGCCAGTGCTTTTAGAGACCGCCAACAACCAAGCCAATAGTGCCCTGTTACGTGCTTCGGCAATCAGTCACCTCAGTGCGTTGATACCCGAGCGAACCGCCTCCTATTTGAGCCTCTGGTTGAGCAGCCCGGATCCGCTTATTCGCCAAGCAGCCATCGAGGCAGCCGGCCATTTGCCTCCCGAACAGCGTCTACCTATCCTCACGCCCGTGCTAGAAGACCCCGTGCTGGGGGTTCGTATGATGACGGCGGAACAACTCGCAGATCTCTCGGCTGCGAGCATGAAGGGACAGGCGGAACAGATCGCTGCGCTCAACAAAGAGTATCGCGAGGTCCAGTCACAGCACCTTGATATGCCCTCGGTGCTGGCTCAATTAAGCCGATTTCAACTGGCGCAAGGAGAGACCTCGGCCGCCGAAGCAGGGCTGTTGTCGGCACTCGAAAAAAATCCACAATCGAGTATCGCCAGAGTCAATTTAGCCGATCTGTATCGGTCATTAGGCGATGAGGGAGCTGCGCGCGCAATCCTCGAGGAGGGCCTCGCACTCAGCGCAGACGACGGCGCGATGTGGTTCAGCAAAGCACTCTTAGAAATTCGCGACGGCAACCCTCAAGCAGGGCTCAAAGCGCTCGAAACAGCCGCGACCCTCGAAGAGACCCCCGGTTATTATCACTACGTGCTTGCAGTGGCACAAAACGACCAAGGCCACCTCGACAAGGCGCTAGCTACCCTTCACCATATTCATAACATGGCGCCGGGGCAGCCCACTGTCCTGTCAGCGCTCATGCAATACAGCAATACCGCAGGTGATAGACCTGCTGCTGAGCGTTATCGAGAGGAACTGCGCGCAACGCTTCAAGCAGCTGGCCTGCAGTAATCGCTCAACCAGCGTTCGGCGCTACTGGCGCACTAACTGAAGGTTGACCGTCACGGGGATCACTCGACTAATCGCATTCAGGCCGGCAATACTCTGCAACGCGGCCACACCGGACTCTAAACCAAACTCAGAGGCCGTTAATAAAATGGGCTCCACACTGACTACGCTGAGCCCTTGCTCGTTGGGTGCGACTTGTAATGTCGCAGCCCGCTGAACAACTTGCCCATGGAGATCAATGGTTAACCTGGTTTCAACCCTGTGGCTTTGCGTCGCACTGACCGCACTGGGTGCCAACTGAGCGGTAATCGTCGCCTCTGGAAATAAACCCACCTCGAATAACAGTGCCTTCATACGATCATTGCGGATCCCCACATTGGTCTCCACCGTATCCAGTGCAACGCGGATATCCACTTGTCCCTCATCGGTCACGGTGCCAACAACCGACTCGAATCGATTCAGCTCTCCCACCGCATTGTTCTTAATGGATATAAATTGAACGACTGAACCACCGGCGACCTCCCAATTGCTCCAGGCGGGAGCGGAAACCAATAACAAAATCATCCAGCCTATTTTTCGGACATCGCATCTCATGGTAAAGACTCTCATTGTTGTGGGGCGCTAGGCAGTGTGTTTTTCCGCGACACTGGTCACGCGGCTGATTAAGGGTAACGGAATATAGGACCGTCCGCGAAATGAGCAACATCGTGATGGTGCGTGTTGGGCTTTTTTTGCGACCCAATGGTCACGCGAGTCTGCAAGTGGGTCGAATAAGCCCTGCCTCAAGATGCCTCGCCAAGCACGCCCGTTTGCGCATGAGCAATCTGCCATTCAGCGTCAGCTGGCGATATCCGCCAAGTCACCTTTTTCCTCCAGCCAGACTTTTCGATCGCCCGCTCGCTTCTTCGCGAGGAGTAAATCAAACGTACTGTCGGTATCGGCGTGCTCATCCAGAATCAACTGCACTAGCCGACGAGTGTCCGGAAACATCGTGGTCTCGCGGAGCTGGGGCGGGTTCATTTCTCCAAGGCCTTTGAAGCGCTGTACAGAGGGTTTTGCACGTTTGTTCTCCGACTCAAGCCGATCAAGAATGCTGTTCTTTTCCGCTTCATCTAACGCGTAGTACACCTCTTTACCCAAATCGATCCGATAAAGCGGTGGCATCGCCACAAAAATATGGCCTGCGCGCACCAAGGGCCGAAAGTGACGCAAAAATAAGGCGCAAATGAGCGTCGCAATATGCAGGCCGTCAGAATCGGCGTCGGCAAGAATGCAGACCTTATGGTAACGAAGCTGGCTGAGATCGGTACTGCCTGGATCAATACCCAGTGCCACCGAAATATTATTGACTTCCTGAGAGGCGAGAATCTCTATCGAGTCGATCTCCCAAGTATTCAAGATTTTACCGCGCAGCGGCAGAATCGCTTGGTACTCTCGATCGCGCGCTTGCTTTGCGGACCCGCCTGCGGAGTCTCCCTCCACTAAAAACAATTCACTCCGGCTCGGATCCTCGGTCGTGCAATCCGCTAACTTGCCCGGCAAAGCGGGCCCGGCGGTCACCTTTTTACGCACCACTTTTTTCGCTGAGCGCAGCCGAGCTTGTGCTCGTTCGATACACAGCTCAGCCAAGCGCTCTGCATCTGAGGTGTGCTGGTTCAACCACAGACCAAACGCGTCCTTTGCCGCACCAGAGACGAGTCCAGCCGCCTCTCGCGACGAGAGTCGCTCTTTTGTCTGCCCCGAAAACTGGGGGTCTCGAAGCTTGCAAGACAAGACGAAACAGCAGCGATCCCAAACATCCTCGGCGGTGAGCTTCACGCCCCTCGGCAGTAGGTTGCGTATCTCGCAAAACTCCCGCAAAGCATCCGCTAACCCGGATCGCAATCCATTAACATGCGTCCCACCTTGTGCGGTGGGGATTAGATTGACGTAGGACTCTGCAATGACCTCTCCACCCTCAGGCAACCATTGAATCGCCCAATCAACTGCCTCCGTGCTCCCTTCAAAATGGGTCGTGAACGGTTGCTCTGGGATCACCGGGCAGTCGATTGTGGCGTCGGCGAGGTAGTCTGAAATGCCGTCCTCGTAATACCATTCCAACGTTTCTTTTTTCTTTTCGTCCGTCAGCGTCACTCTCAGGCCTGGACACAACACCGCCTTAGCACGCAGCGCATGACTGAGCTTAGGCACCGAAAAAGTCGCTGAGTCAAAGTAACTGGCATTGGGCTTAAAACGGATGCCCGTTCCCGTATTACGCTTGCCGCAACTGCCTGACACGGCGAGGTCGTGGGTCTTATCACCCCCAGCAAACGTCATCGAATAGATATTACCGTCACGACGAATCGTCACTTCCAATAGCTCTGAAAGGGCGTTGACAACGGACACACCGACCCCGTGCAAGCCCCCACTAAATTGATAACTCTTGTCAGAGAATTTGCCGCCCGCGTGCAAGGTCGACAGAATCACCTCAACCCCCGGTAACTTTTGCTCCGCATGCAAATCAACGGGCATGCCACGACCATCATCGGTCACACTCAGCGCCCCATCGCTATGCAAAATCACGTCGATCTGGCTGCAATGCCCGGCGAGCGCTTCATCAACCGAGTTATCGATCACCTCTTGAGCGAGATGATTCGGACGCGTGGTATCCGTATACATGCCAGGCCGCTTACGGACTGGATCTAGCCCGGTCAGTACCTCGATCGCATCAGCGTTATATTCGGTCATGGCCTACCACTGTTGGTGTCTCTGTCGTCGTTGCCCTGGATCGAAGCCGCTCTA
>CAJQKG010000156.1 GCA_905478845.1 uncultured Luminiphilus sp. | reverse complement strand
TTTTTATCGTTGATCGTAAGAAAGACATGATTTTGACCGCAGGCTACAACGTTTATCCCGCTGAAATTGAGCGGGTGGTAGCGGGTCATCCCGACGTTGCGCTGGTGGCGGTGGGCAGCATCCCTGATGAAGAAAAAGGCGAGTTGGCCAAGGCTTATATCGTGCCCAAGGTTGGCGTGAGCCCCAATGCTGATAGCGTCATGACTTACTGTCGCGAGCATTTGGCAGCCTATAAGGTGCCACGCGCTGTGCAGTTTGTTGATGATTTACCGAAAACCAGTACCGGCAAAGTCATGCGTCGTGAACTGAAGACATTAGATAAGTAGAGCCTTTTTTTTTGGAGATCTCGATATGAAAATTGATAGCGACTTTGTGATGACAATTAATGGTGAGTCTGTAACGACAGAGCAGACTCAGCCTGTTTATAACCCCGCCACCCGGTCAGTTTTTGCTCAGGTGCCCGATGCTTCTCAGCAGCAGCTCGATGATACCGTTCAGACGGCGCAGGTTGCGCTCAAGACCTGGGGGGCGACCGCTGCTAACGACAGACAGGCGGCACTAGAGACTTACGCCGATTTACTGGAAGAGCATGCCGATGCTTTCATGTCTTTATTGACCCGTGAACAGGGAAAGCCGCGAGCAGGAGCCGAGTGGGAAGTATTGGGTTCCGTTGCCTGGCTGCGTGCAGTGGCATCGCAAAGATTACCCGACGAAGTGGTGGAGGATACCGATGAGCGTCGCGTGGTGACGCGATTTACTCCAGTCGGCGTGGTCGGCGCTATCGTGCCCTGGAATTTTCCGATCTTGCTGGCGATTTGGAAGATCGCACCGGCATTAATGTCGGGTAGTACGATGATCCTGAAACCCTCTCCCTATACACCGCTGTGTAATCTGAAGTTGGTGGAACTGGCACAACAGGCGTTTCCGCCGGGCGTTATCAGTGCGTTGAGCGGCGGTGATGATCTGGGTGTGTGGATGACGACACACCCTGAGATCAATAAAATTGCCTTCACAGGGTCGACTGAGACGGGTCGACACGTGATGAAGTCGGCCTCGGCCACGATTAAGCGGGTCACGCTTGAACTAGGCGGGAATGATCCCGCCATCGTATTGCCCGACGTGGATGCCAAGGCTTTGGCACCGCAATTATTTTGGGCGGCGTTTCAGAATAATGCGCAGTTTTGTAATTCGACGAAGCGGCTCTACATTCATGAAGATGTGTACGAAGAAGTGCGGGATGCACTGGCCGATTTTATTACGCATCACGTTAAAGTAGGCGATGGCGCCGAAGCGGATACCGATCTCGGTCCGATCCAAAACTCCATGCAATACGGCAAAGTTCAGGACTACTTTGCCGACTGTCATGTTAATGGCTATACCTTCGCACTGGGCGGCGAGATTGATGAGAAGGCGGCAGGATGGTTTGTCCCCGTATCACTCGTTGATAACCCCCCAGATGATTCGCGCATCGTTTGTGAGGAGCCGTTTGGTCCCATCCTCCCGTTAATGAAGTGGTCTGACGAGGCCGATGTGATTGCTCGAGCTAACGATACGATATACGGATTGGGAGCCTCAGTTTGGGGTAAGGACCTCACCGCGATAGAGCGCATTGGTCAGCAGTTAGAGGCGGGGACGGTGTGGCTCAACGAGGTTCATCAGTACTCGCCCTTTCAGGCCTTTGGTGGGCACAAACAATCTGGGCTGGGTTGCGAAAACTCACTGCACGGGCTGATGGAATATACCAACTGGCAAACGATCACGATGAACAAAGTCATGTAGCGATGCCTTAAGTTGCTCCGAGACCGCCGACGATGACACTGTCGGTCGCGCCTGGACCAGGCTGTTGTGATCGCAAGGATTTTGAGACGGGATACCGTACCGAATGGGGAGGTAAGCGAACCGTCAATCTGCTGCCTGCCTGACCGAGGCGGCTGTCTTCATGGGTTATCCGGCATACTGAATTCAGTATGTGTGCGATGCTATGTGTTCCGACATAAAGGAGCGTAGGTGGATTACGGAGCAGTCAGTCTCATACCCACAGCCTTGGTATTGCTGTTGGCTATTTGGAGTCACAGAACACTGGAATCGGTGATCTGCGGTGCCATCGTGGCGTTTTTAATTATGGATGGTTGGCAGTTTGCTGATCGGCTGGCGACCGTCACAACTGAAGTGCTGGCCGATGAATCAACCGCCTGGGTACTGCTGGTCTGTGGTCTCTATGGCAGCTTTATTGCATTGCTGGTGAAGGGTGGCGGCGCCTATGCGTTTGGCGAATGGCTGGCCCCGAAACTGCAGGGTAAGCGCAGCAGCCTGTTGGCGACTTGGGTACTTGGACTGGCCATATTTCTTGACGACTATCTCAACTCGTTGACGGTGGGCGCCACTATGAAATCGGTCACTGATCGATTTAAAACCTCGCGAGAAATGCTGGCGTATGTGGTGGATTCCACGGCCGCTCCGATGTGTCTTTTGATCCCCATCTCCAGTTGGGGTGTCTACTTTGCAGGGTTACTTGAGAAAAATGGGGTGGCCGAGTCGGGCGAGGGTATCGCGCTGTTTGTTGAATCCATTCCTTATATGTTCTATCCCTTGTTGGCGATCGTCCTAGTGCCACTGGTCATTGTAGGGGTCATACCCTTGGTGGGTGCAATGCGGACGGCTGAAGCGCGAGCAGAAGAGCTGGGTGATCTTGGTGTGGTCGAAGACCCCTCTTTGGTAGTGGAAGCGTCAGAAAAGGCAACCATGAGTGTGTTTTTTTTGCCAATAGTTGCTTTATTGTTCTTTACGGTCGTGCCTTCAGTCGATTTATTGCGGGGGGTCATCCTCGGCATTATCGCCACGCTACTGCAGTACGGCGTGCTGCGGATCATGCCGATGACGGCGCTGTTTGATACCTGTGTTGAGGGTCTCAAGTCGATGATTCCCGTCTTGTCGATGTTACTCGCGTTGTTTGTTTTTGTAGAAGCCAACAATGCGATCGGTCTGACCGACTATGTCATTGCAGGGGTTGAACCCTATATGACCGCGGCATTGCTCCCGGTAATGATTTTTATCGTGATATCGCTCGTGGCCTATACCACCGGATCCAACTGGGGAGTCATTGCCATTGCCATGCCTGTGGCTTTCCCGTTAGCGGCAGCCTTTGATGTGAATACGCCGCTGATGGTTGGCGCGCTGCTATCGGCGAGTTGCTTAGGGAGTCATGCCTGCTTTTACTCGGACTCCACCATCTTGAGCGCACAGGGTGCTGGCTGTAAGACCTATGATCATGCCATTACGCAGTTACCCTATGCATTCATGGGGGCTGTGGCTGCGGCTATTTTATTTCTGATCGCGGGTCTTCTAGCCTCCTAGCTTGAAAAAGGTGCTGCCCCAGCGGTAAAAGGTGCAGCATGCCTCTTTTCTGATTAGGGTAAGTCGCCGCTACGGCGTATTTTTAGTGTCCATCAGCAGTTGTTTTGCGGCTTTGTAATCGGCCTTGCCGTTGGGCGCGCGAGGCACGGCGGGCACGATGAGGAGCTCTTTGGGTACCTTATAACTGGCCAGCAGGCTGCGCGTGGCGGCTAAGACGTCGTCAGCACTAACAGCGCCGGTTTTTTCGAGTGAGGCAATGCCCGCCACGCGGCTACCAAATCGATCGTCGTCGAGGCCAAAGACGAGTGCGTCTTCTACCGCATCATGAAGCTTCAGTGCTTCTTCTACTTCTTCCGGGAACACTTTTTCGCCGCCGGTATTGATGCAGTTCGATCCTCGGCCTAGCAGGTTGATGCCGCCGTCGGTATCGACCGTTGCCATATCCCCCGGGAACGCATAGCGCTTGCCGTCTATCTCTTTGAAGGTGCGCGCTGATTTGTCGGGGTCTTTGTAATACCCTAAAGGCACCATGCCGGCTTGCACGACCACGCCCACTTCACCGGAACCCGGTACCACCTCTCGACTGCAATCGGGTAACAGGACTTTTGCTACCGGTAGCAGTTTAAATTTTGCTGTCTCGCTTGCGGGTGTCTCTTTGGTCATGATCGATTGACCCATACCCCCTTCCGTTGAACCGAGTACATCGGCAATCGCGAGCCCAGGGATGTGTTCGATCAGGCCACGCTTCACAGGCGTTGTGAACATCGCCCCGGATGAGGTCATCAGACGCAGGCTGGACGTGTTCCAGCGGTCTGGTTCGGTCTCTAACGCCCGCAGGAGCGGTTTGGCAAACGCGTCGCCAACAATCACCATTTGGGCGATTTGGTTACGATCAACCGCGTCCCAAACCTCCTCAGGCTTGAACCCCCGGTTCTCCAGCAAGACTGATGTGCCACCCAACATATGCGGAAACATCAAGCCCAACCAACAGCCGGTGCCATGCATCAGCGGGGGCCCGGACATGGCTACGACGGCCTGCTTAGCATCCACC